>JAYVWH010000687.1:0-4214 GCA_043786265.1 Kofleriaceae bacterium
ATGCGGTGCGCTCGACTCTCGTAGTAACTGCTGTGCGACCGACGACAACTGCAGCTGATCGATCAGCGGGCTCGCGAGGGCGGCGAAGCGCTCGATCACGGTGACGTCGACGTCGGTGAACGGTGCGCGCTTGGTGCGTCGCGCAGCCACGATCACACCGAGGACGCGGCGGTCGCTCGCGATCAGCGGCTGGACGAGCAGCTGGCTGTGCATGTCACCGTCAGGATCGTCGAGCGGACCGAGCCAGCGTGGGTCGGCACTGGCGCGCGGGACGTTCGCGGCGCGCCCGGTCCGCGCAGACCAGCCGGTGACTCCCGCGATCGCACGCCGGTCGTCGCCGCGAGCGTGGCGGCGGGTTTCTGACCACAGCGAGCCATCCTCGCTCGCGTAGTAGACGCAGTACGCGCGGTCCGCGTCGAGTAGCTCGCGCGCAGCGGTCACGACGACGTCCTCGGCCTCGGTGAGGTCTGCTGCCATCGCGATCTTGCGAGAGCAAGCAATTGCGCTTTGCACGCGCTTGGCCTCCGCGGCGCTCTGCGGTTTGCCGGCGACAAGCGGTGCCGGGGCGCGATCCTGAGAGAGGCCGACGAGCAGGTTGGCGAGCTGGTCGTCGGTGATCGTGCTGCGCGCCGCGTAGGCGACGCGTATATCCGTGTCGCTGGTCCACGCCTCGCCGAGCGTGACGAGGCGGTAGTAGGGCGGGGCGTCGTCGGCGCGCGGCAGCACGCTGACCTCGAGGCGCGCCTTGCGCGCGATGCGCCGGATGCGGGCGATGTCTTCTTCGGCCGTGGCAACGATTGCAACGTCGATCGGATCGCTCACGTCACCCGCGCGCAGCTTCATGCTGCGGCCGGGCGGATCACTCGGGCTGCGGGTGCGCCCGGGCTCCGACGGTGCGCGCCCTTGGTTGGAGTCCGTGCGCGCGCGGGGCAGGGCACCATTGGATTGGCTCGCCGCAGGCTCGGTCGCGACCGCGGCGCCGGACGCGGGTGTGGCGGTCACAGCACTCTGGATGGGGGGCGGTTTTGAATCGGCACGCCGCGCGGTGACTGGCGGCGGGCGCGAATCACTAGCCGGACGCGGCGGTGAGGTGAGGAGTGCCGATTGCATCGCGGGCGTCGCGGCGGTCTGCGTCGCGGTCACTCCGGGGAGCGTGGCGCGGATCCTCCGCCCACTTGCCATGGCGAGATCGATGGCAGGCGCGATCTGTGCGGCGAGTGTGGTGAGCCTTGCGCGATCCGCTTCGGTGAAGTCGTTGTGCCGCCAGCGCCGTGCCGCGACGAGCACCGCGTGCGTCCGGCGGTCTGCGCCGATCACGGGCTGCACGAGCAATCGCGATTGCGCCTTGCCGTCTGGATCGTCGAGCTCCGCCAGATAGCGTGGATCGTCACCGGCGGGCGAGGCGTGCACGGCGCGTCCGGTGTGTGCGGACCACCCGACGATGCCAGCGGCGGCGCGCCGGTCGTCGCCGGCGGGTTCACGTCGCTTCGCTTCGGACCACAGCGCGCCGGTCACACCATCGAAGAACAACAAGTGCGCACGGTCTGCCTGCGTGACCGCGACGGTCGCATCGATAGCGATGGTCTCGATCGCTGCGAGATCGTCACGAGCGGTCGTTGTCATTCGCTGGAATGCGTCGGTGGTCCGCGCGTCCGCATCTGCAGCGGCGAGCGGCGGTTCGACGACGGCGCGTCCACTCATCAGCCCGCGTAGCAGATCTAGCAGCACGTCGTCGGGCAGGGACGTCCGCGCGAGGTGCGCGATCCGCGATGGGGCGGGTAGCGACGGTTCGCCCATCACGACGATGACTGCAGCTTCGTGCGTGGCACCGAGGGACGCGAGCACGGGAACGAGAAGGCCGTTCGCGTGACACAGGCGGCGCACTCGTTCGGCATCAGCGCCGGTCGCGATCACGACGACGGAGGTCGCACCGGTTCCGCTCCGCACCGGCGTACCGGTCGCCGGTGTCGCAGCGCGCGTCACCCGGTTCAGGTCGATCACGTCGTCGCTGCCCGCAGGCGTTGGCGACTGCTCGGGCAAACTCGCGGGGCTATTCGGTGGTGCACGGGGGCCCACGTCAGCGGCGCTCGATGCCGGCATGTTGCGCGAGGCCGCGCGCATGCGGACTTGTTGTGCGAGCGTTGCGCGCGTGGTCGGTGGATCGTCGCCGTCCATCTGCTCACGGTCATGCGCGGTCGAGTCGTCGTGCGCCGTGGCGTCATCCCACGGGCCGTCTTTTGGATCGCTCACGCCGCTGCCTGGAGCCGCGTCATCGCCGCTTTGGCGTGGGCTTGGCCTTGGCCTTCGCTGCGGGCTTGGTCTTCCCCTTCGCCTTCACTGCGGGCTTGGCCTTCGCTGCGGGCTTGGACTTCGCCGCCTTGGTCTTCGCGGCGGGTCTTGCCTTGGCCTTGGCCTTGGCCTTGGCCTTGGCCTTGGCCTTGGCCTTGGCCGGCGGCGCGGGCTTGGGCTTCGCGGCCTTCGCGGCGGGTTTGGCCTTCGCGGCGGGCTTGGCCTTCGCGGCTGGCTTGGCCTTCGCGGCTGGCTGCGACTTCCCGACGGGGGCTGTCAGATCCGGCGAGGCATGTCCGAGGTGCGGGATGGCCTTCGCCTGATCGAGTAGCTCTCGCAATGTGGCGTACTCGAGCCACTGCGGATCGGCGTCGTCGAAGAAGCCCAGGCCCGCATCAAAGGGGGAGAGGCGCGCGATCAAGTCGTTGGGCTCGCCCGCGCCATACATGTAGAGAAAGAACGATCCGTCCTCGGTCTTGGACCCCACGAGCTCCCACCCCAGTTGTGCACACGCCGGGCGCAGCCACTGCTCGTCAAAGTCAGCAAGTCTCCGATAACCCGAGGCACTTGGTAGCCGTGACATCTCGGTCGCGGGGTAGGGCATCTCGACGACGAAGATCCGATCGAGCGCGGGCTTGGGCTCGAGCTCGCGGATCCGAAACATCGTCGGTGTTCCGTCGTCGCGCTTGGCCTCCACGATGTGCCACAGCTCTCCGTCGGTGCTCATCGCGGCAAACGGTACTGCGAAATTGTCGGGCTTGATCGAGCAATCTCCCTGATTTATAGGTTTCGCGATCGCCCGGCCGATTCGATAGAATAGGCGGTCAATGCGCCGGGTGGTTGCTGCGGCTGTCTTCGTCATCGCGTGCAAAGGGTCGTCTCCGACGACACCGGCGCCCGCGACAGATCTCGTTTCCGTCGGTAGTGGGACGTCTGCCGCGAGCGCGACGCCCCTGGGCAAGGCCCACGACCACGAGGCGCTGCGCCCGCATCACGAGGATCCGGTGATCGAGTGCCTCGCCCAGATCCCGGATACCGCCGACGACGAAACGCGCCTGCAGGCGTTGCTTGACGAGGCGAACAAGGACATCGAGCACGGCAACTACGGCGCGGCGTGGACATGCGCCGATCGCGCGACGGATCTGGCTCCGTTGTCGGTCGAGGCCCATCACCTGCGCGGCGCGTCGCTCGCGGCGCTGCATCGCGACGATGAAGCGCAGATGGCGTATTCGCTGGCGCTCGCACTCGACCCCGACGATCCGGAGACGCTACGCGCGGTCGCCGACTTCTACATCAACGGCAAGGGTGAGCGCGGTCGTGATGCGCTACGCCTCGGCCTCGAGCTCGCGCAGCGCGGCAGCCGGCGAGCTCTCGCACGCCGCCGCCGCAACGCGCCACTCGCCGCCGATCTCGCGGTCCTCGAAGCGCAAGCGCTCAACGACCTCGGTCGCAGCGACGAAGCCGTCGAGCGCGTCGATACCGCGCTGCGGGTCGTGCCCAATCGCGGCGATGCACTGCACGAGCGCGGCGTCGCGTTGTTCGATCTGTCGCGGTTTCCCGATGCGAAGATCGCATTCAGAAAGGCGCTGGTGACCCAGCCGCAGGATGCGTACACGCACCAGATGCTCGGGTTGACGCTCGAGCAACTCGGCGAGATGGCGGTCGCGGATGCCGAGCTCGCGAGGGCGGTCGAGCTTGCGCCACACGAGCTGACCTCGCCGGTTCTCATCACGGTCGACGAGTTCCAGAAGGAAATCGACACCGTGATCGCCGGTCTCCCGCACGAGCGCCAGGCGCGCGTGAAAGCCATCAAGGTCGAGGTCGTCGACCTGCCGGATCCGGTCGACCTCAAGGCGGTCCAGCCGCCGTTCCCGCCGACGATTCTCGGTCTCTACCGCGGGCCGGTCGGCCGCACGCACACGATC
>JAYVWH010000688.1:0-6283 GCA_043786265.1 Kofleriaceae bacterium
GGGGCGAAGATCGCGAAGAAGCTCACGGTGAGCGCCCCATTCCATTGTTCGATGATGAAGCCGGCCGCGGACAAGCTCGCCGAGGCGATGGCGAAGCTCGAAGTGAAGACACCGCGCGTGCCGGTCGTGTGCAATGTGACTGCCGAGCCGACGACGGATCCGGGGCGCATCAAAGAGCTGCTCGTGCAGCAGGTGACCGCACCCGTGCGCTGGGAAGAGTCGATCCAGTGCGTCGCGAAGATGGGGGTTACCAAGGCGTACGAGCTGGGCTCGGGAGCCGTGTTGAAGGGGCTCGTGAAGCGAATTGCACCGACGATCGAAGTGACCACGATTGGCGAGCCTCACGAGGTCGCCGCGTTTACTGCGTAGCGAGGACGAGGACGACATGGCCATCACCGACAAAGCACTGCAGGGAAAAGTTGCGCTCGTCACCGGCGCGTCGCGCGGCATTGGACGGGCGATCGCGGTCGCGCTTGGACGCCGCGGCGCGAAGGTCATCATCAATTATGCGTCACGCGAGGATGCCGCACGCGAGGCAGCGAAGGCGGTCGAGGAGGTGGGCGGGACGGCCGTGGTTGCCGGCTTCGATGTCGCGAGCGGACCCGCAGTGACCGAGGCGATCAAGGCACTCGGCAAGGAGCACGGCGGGCTAGATATTCTGGTGAACAACGCCGGGATTGCCGTGAATGGCTTGCTGATGCGCTTTACCGACGAGCAGTGGGCCAAGAGCATCAACGTGAACCTGGGCGGCGCGTTCAATTGCACGCGGGCGGCTGCGACGCTGCTGCTGAAGGCGCGCGATGCGGGGCGCATCATCAACATCACGTCCGTGGTGGGGGAGATGGGCAATGGCGGGCAGGCGGCGTACTCGGCGAGCAAGGCCGGACTGATCGGTCTGACGATGAGCACCGCGAAGGAGCTGTCGTCGCGCAGGGTGACGTGCAATGCCGTAGCGCCGGGGTTCATCGAGACGGACATGACGGCAGAGCACTTGCCGGAGGCGCAGCGGGCCAAGCTCCTGGAGGGGATCCCCCTGGGCCGCATTGGCCGGTCAGAGGAAGTGGCCGACGTAGTGGCGTTTTTGGCCGGCCCGGAGGCCGCCTACATCACCGGTCAGGTCATTCGCGTGAATGGCGGACTGTTGATGTGATTTCGCGCCGGTGCGTATCCGTTTTTGCACCCGAGTAGCGGATCCGGACGTTGATGTGGGGGCCGACTTCGACTATGAAGGCCGCCATGTCTCCTGACGAGATCGAGGCCAAGGTCAAGGAAATCATCTGCAATCAGCTCGAGGTGTCGCCCGAGCAATTGCGTCCCGAAGCGTCGTTCATCGACGACCTCAAGGCGGACTCGCTCGCGGTCGTCGAGCTCGTGCTCGCCTTCGAGCAGGAATTCAAGATCACGATCCCTGAGGAAGATACCGAGCAGATCAAGACCGTCAAGGACGCGACGGGCTACATCAAGTCTCACGCGAAGTGACACGCGGCGTGTGCCGCGGTAGGAGATGCGCATGCGTCGCGTCGTAATTACCGGCATCGGCCTCGTTACACCGATCGGCAACGATCTGGAGGCGACGTGGTCGTCGCTGCTCGCCGGCAAGAACGGCGCGGGGCCGATCACGCAATTCGACGTCACCCACTACGCGACCAAGTTCGGTTGCGAGGTGAAGAGCTGGGACGCGAGCAAGTGGTTCGACAAGCGTGAGCTCAAGCACGTCGATCGCTTTCTGCAGTTCGGCGTCGCCGCATCGATGATGGCGCTCGAGGATTCCGGGATCGGTGGGAAAGTCCCCGCCGGTCAGGAGCATCGCTGGGGCGTGTACATCGGCGCTGGACTGGGCGGCGTGAAGACGATCGAGAGCACGTATGACGCCGCCCGCATCAAGGGGCCGCGCCACGGGTTCTCGCCGTACTTCGTCACCGACATCATCATCAACGAGGCCCCCGGCATGGTCTCGATTCGCACCGGAGCGACCGGCGCAAATATCAGCCACGTCTCCGCGTGCTCGACCGGGGCGCACTCGATCGGTGAGGCGATGCGTGCCATCCGCCACGGTTATGCCGATGGCATGATCTGCGGCGGTGCCGAGGCAACAATCTCCATCCTCGGCGTCGGCGGCTTCAATGCAATGCGCGCGATGTCGACGAACAATGCGAATCCAACGAAAGCGAGCCGCCCGTTCGACAAGGATCGCGATGGCTTCGTGATCGGTGAAGGCGCCGGCGTCGTGGTTCTCGAGGATCTCGAGAGCGCGAAGAAGCGCGGCGCTCGGATCTACGCCGAGATCACTGGCTACGGCGCGACCAGCGATGCTTACCACATCGCCGCGCCGGCTCCCGAGCACCGCGGCGCCCAGGCGTGCTTCCGCGTTGCACTGGCCGATGCCAAGCTCGACCCGACGGCGATCGCGTACGTCAACGCGCACGGTACGTCGACCGAGCTCAACGACAAGAACGAGACGATCGCAACCAAGGTCGTGTTCGGTGACCACGCGAAGAAGCTCGCGATGTCTTCGACGAAATCGATGACGGGCCACACCCTCGGCGCCGCGGGCGGCATCGAAGCAGGCATCACGGCCCTCGCGATCGCGCGCGGCGTGTTGCCGCCGACCACGAACTACGAGACGCCCGATCCTGACTGCGACCTCGACTACATTCCGAACACGGCGCGCGAGGTCCGCGTGGACCATGCGATGTCGAACAGCTTCGGCTTCGGCGGAACCAACGCAGCGCTCGTCTTGAGTCGCTACAAAGGGGACTGAGCGTGAAGTGGTACGCGGGCTCTGATCACGCTGGGTTTCGCCTCAAGCAGTTGATGGTCGCAGTGCTCAAGGAGCTCGGCGACGAAGTGGTCGATGTCGGCACGCACAACGAGGAGTCGACCGACTACCCGTCGTACGGCGCAGAGGTCGGTCGCAAGGTTGCGGGCGATCTCGGCACGTACGGCCTGATCGTGTGCGGTACCGGCATCGGCATCAGCATCGCGGCGAACAAGGTCCAAGGCGTGCGCGCCGCCCTCGTTCACGACGACTTCACCGCCGCCGCTGCCCGCGCGCACAACGACGCCAACGTCATCGCGCTCGGCGCGCGCGTCATCGGCCCGGGCGTGGCCGAATCCGCGGTCCGTGCATTTCGCTCGACGCAATTTGCAGGTGGTCGCCACCAGCGCCGCGTCGACCTGATCGAGACTGCGGCGAAGGAGCCGGCCAAGACCTGATGCGGTGCCCGTTCTGCGTGACAGACGAGGACAAGGTGATCGAGACGCGTGTCTCGAAGGACGGCAGCGAGATCCGGCGCCGTCGCGAGTGCGAGGGCTGCAAGCGCCGCTTCACGACATACGAGCGGATCGAGGAGTCGATGCCGCTGGTGATCAAGACGGACGGCCGCCGCGAACCGTTCGATCGCAACAAGATCGAGCACGGCATGCAGGCCGCGGTCGCAAAGCGCCCGGTGTCGCGTGCACAGGTCGCGGACCTCGCCCTCGAGGTCGAGCGCGAGATCGGCGAGCTCAACATGCCCGAGATCTCGGCGCGCCAGATCGGCGAGCGAGTGCTGCCCAAGCTGCGTGCGCTCGACCAGGTAGCATACGTCCGGTTCGCATCGATCTATCGCGACTTCCGCGACATCGAAGGCTTCACGAAAGAAGTCGACGCAATGCGTGGCGACGAAACGGGGCCGCACGCGGCGCCGGTGGTCTCAGAGGAGACGACCGACGAGCACGCGCCGGTCGCTGCCGGCGAGTGACGCCCAAGCGCAGTTCTCATTCGCCCGCGCGCGGTCATGCAGCCGCGACGAAGATCGTTGCACGCCTCGCACAGAAGGCGGTGGAGCGACGCGAGCGCGCGACTGCCAAGCCCGTCGCCGAGAGGGTCGCGGCGAAGCTCGCCGAGAAGCCGGGCGGGCGCGTGGCCGAGACGGCGGCGCGCAAGGTGGCCAAGGTCGGCACCAAGGTCGCAGGATCGGGCCGGCGTGCGCGACCCGGCGCATCGGCGGCCCAGCAGCAGATCGTGTCGGCGGCCGGGCGTCGTCAGGATGCGCGGGACGCGGTCGACCAATCCGATATCAAGCACATGCGCCGCGCACTCGCACTCGCCGAGCAGTACCGCGGTCGCACGTCGCCCAACCCGGTCGTAGGCTGCGTGATCGTCGACGAGGGGGGCCGGGTGATCGCCGAGGGTGCGCACCACGGTCCCGGCCAGAAGCACGCCGAGATCGATGCGCTCGACCAACTCGGCGGCACGGCGCGCGGCGGCACGCTCTACGTCACTCTCGAGCCGTGCACGCATCACGGGCTAACGCCGCCGTGTGCTCCTGTGGTGGCGGCAGCCAAGCTCGCGCGCGTCGTGATCGGTTCGCTCGATCCGAGCGGGGGACACGGCGGCGGAGCGAAGTGGCTCGCCAAGCAAGGCGTAAAGATCTCCCGCGTCCTCGCCGAGGAGTGCGACCTCGCAAACCTGCCGTTCTTCACGGCGGCGCTGTCGCGCCGGGCAGCGTTCACGCTCAAGGCTGCGATCACTCTCGACGGCAAGATCGCCACCGTGTCCGGCGAATCCCAGTGGATCACCGGAACGCCCGCGCGCGAGCACGGGCATCGTCTGCGCAGCACGCACGATGCGGTCCTCGTCGGGATCGGTACTGTTCTTGCTGACGATCCGCAGCTGACCGCGCGCATTCCTGGCGGTCGCGATCCAGTTCGTATCGTCGTCGACTCGGAGCTCCGCACGCCGCCGAACGCAAAAGTCCTTCCCGGACGTCGTGGCCCGCGCACGATCATCGCGACGACCGAGTCCGGGCCTGCCTCACGGGCGCGCGCTCTCGAGGCTGCTGGGGCCGAGGTGTGGCGCTTTCCCGCGACACGCGGGAAGGTGTCACTCGGTGCGTTGGCCTCGCGGCTCGTCGAGGACAACATCCAGTCCGTCCTTGTCGAGGGCGGTGGCCAGATCCACGCAGCGCTCCTGGCCGAGGGGCTCGCTACGGATCTGCAATTGTTCATCGCACCGCGCATCGTGGGCGGTCCAGCGCCGAGCTGGGTCGGCGGGGATGGCATTGCAAAACTTGCGGACGCGTGGCGGCTGCACTTCGTGGGCGAGCCGCAGCGCTTGGGCGAAGACTTGCTTGTTCGCGCGGTCGTCCGTCGAGCCTGAACCACCCGATTCAGCTCTGGAAACAGCGTCTCGCGGACCAGGGTTTCCGCGGTTTCGCTGGCCGGTCGTTAGTGGTAGACCCCCTGCATGTTCACGGGGCTGGTCGAAGACATGGGCACGGTTGCGCGCGCAGAGCGCGGCAACAACGCGCTCGTGCTCGCGATCAAGCCCGCACGGATGCCCGTGGGCGAGCTGACGATCGGCGAGAGCGTTTGTCACGACGGCGCCTGCTTGACGGTCACCGAGACCAGCAGTGACACGTTCAGCGTGCTTGCGGGCCTCGAGACGCTCGACCGCACCACGCTCGGCAAGCTCCGCGTCGGTTCGCACGTGAACCTCGAGCGCTCACTCAAGCTGGGCGATCGCCTTGGCGGGCACTGGGTCACCGGCCACATCGACGGAACCGGCGAGCTCGCCGCCCGCCGCGACCTCGGCTCGAACCTCGTGCTTGTGATCCGCGCGGTACCCGCGCTGCTCAAGTACATCGTCGAGAAGGGCTCGATCGCCATCGCCGGCGTCTCGCTCACGGTGAACGCGGTCGACGACGAGACGTTCTCGGTCGCGATCATTCCGCACACCCGCGACATGACGACGCTCGGGGCCCTTGCGATCGGTGATCGCGTGAACCTCGAGACCGACATCCTCGCGAAGCACGTCGAGAAGTTGCTAGTAGGAGGTACGCGATGAGCTCCATCGAACGTGTCCAGCGCGCGCTGGACGAGATCCGGTCCGGCCGCATGGTCATCCTCGTCGACGACGAGGACCGCGAGAACGAGGGCGACCTCGTGTTTGCCGCGGAGCTGATCACACCAGAGCTGATCAACTTCATGGCGACCCACGCGCGCGGCCTGATCTGCCTCGCGATGGACGATGCGATGATCGACAAGCTCGAGCTCGCACCGATGGTGCGCAACAACCAGGCCTCGCTCGGCACCGCCTTTACGGTCTCGATCGAAGCCCGCCACGGCGTGTCCACCGGCATCTCTGCGCGCGACCGCGCGACGACAATCCGCGCCGCGATCGGCGACGACGCCGGGCCCCACAAGATCGTCTCTCCGGGACACGTGTTCCCGCTGCGCGCTCGGAAGGGCGGCGTGCTCGTCCGCACCGGGCAGACCGAAGGCTCCGTCGACCTCGCTC
>JAYVWH010000689.1:0-14890 GCA_043786265.1 Kofleriaceae bacterium
GCGAGACCGGCCGGGCCGGGCAGGCCTACCGTCGGGTACTCGAGCTCGATGCGACTCATGCGCCGGCGTACGCCGCGCTCGACCGCCTGTATTCGAGCACGCAGAAGTGGGCCGAGCTCGAGGAGCTCCTCGCGCGCCAGTCCGATCACGTCCCGCCCGAGCGCGTTCCGGAGCTGTCGTTCCGGCGTGCAGAGCTGTTCGCCCACAAGTTGAACGAGACAGGTCGCGCGGTCGATTTACTCGAGGATGTCGTGTCGCGGTCGCGTACGCACACGGGTGCGCGTGAATTGCTCGAAGAGCTGATGACAGCACCGGGCGCGCAGATCGTGATGATGCGGATCGTCCGCCTGCTCGAGCCGCTCTACGAGCAGGAGCGCCAGTGGGGCGATCTGATCCAGTTGCTGCGCGCGCAGCGCGCGATGGTGACCGGGACCGAAGCTGTCGAGCTGCTGTCGCGAATCGCGGCGATCGAAGAAGCCGAGCTCGCGAACCCGATGGTTGCGTTCGACTGCTGGATCGAGCTTCTTGCACTCGAGCCCGCGCACGAGCGAGCGCGCGTCGAGATCGCACGCCTCGCACAGCAACTCGGCCGCTGGCCCGAGGCAACCGCTGCGCTCGAGAAGGCGGTGACCGCTACCCCGGACAGCGATCCTGGTTCACGGGCGGCGCTGCTCGGCGAGCTCGCCACGTATTACGACAGCCAAGGCGGCGACACCGAACGTACCATCGCCGCGTACAAGCGGTTGCTCGAGGCAGATCCGACCAGCCCGATCACCATCCGCCGCGCCGGGACTGCTCTTGCTCGCCTGTACGAGGAGAGCGGTAAGTGGCGAGAGCTCCGCGACATCACCCACCAGCAGGCCGAGTGGGCCGAGGATGCGGGCGAGCGGCGAGCTCTGCTCGCGCGCGTGGCGCAGCTCGACGAGGACAAGCTCGGCGACAAGGCGGCCGCGATCGCGACATGGCGCGATGTCGTCTCGGACCAGTCCGCCGATCCGGGTGCGCTGCACGCGCTCGAGCGGTTGTACTTCGCGAGTGAGATGTGGCGCGAGCTCGGCGAGATCCTGCGCCGCCGGATCGACGCTGCGTCGAGCGATGTCGAAGCGATCGAGATCCTGGCGCGCGTTGCGCAGTTGCAAGAGCAGAAGCTCGCCGAGCCCGACGAGGCGATCGCGGCGTGGCTCGAGGTCATCGACCGCGACAGCGAAGATACCCGAGCGCTCAACGAGCTCGCGCGCCTGTACACGGCAGCCGAGCGGTGGGCCGACCTCCTCGACGTCTACGAGCGCCAGGTCATGCTTTACGACGGACCGGCGCAGACCGATCTGCAGATCCAGATCGCCCGCTTGCTCGCGGGCTCACTGTCCCGCCCAGTCGAGGCCCTCGATCGCTGGGCGCTCGTGCTGCGCGAAGATCCGCAGCAACCCACGGCGCTCGCCGCCGTCGAGTCCTCGCTCGAGGACAGCGATCTGCGTGTCGCGGCCGCGGACATCCTGCGCCCGGTCTACGCCGCCACCGGCCAGGAAGATCGCATCGCAACACTCTCGCTCAAGCAAGCCGGCTGGACCGACGACCCGGCGACCAAGCTACGAGCGTTGCTCGAGGTCGTCCGACTGAAAGAGCGCATCGGTGACAAGACCGGCGCGTTCGAGGTCCAGCTCCAGGCGCTGTCACACGCGGCGACGGAGCCGGAGCTCGCGCAAGTCGTCGACGACACGCAGCGCCTCGCGGGAGAGCTCAACCGCAACGCTGACCTGATCGACGCGTTCATGCGCGTTGCACCCGACGTTCTGGACGCCGAGGTCCAGCGTAGCCTGCACTTCGACATCGCCGACCTCGCTCGGGCCATCCGCCAGGATGCGGAGCTCGCGCGCGAGTTCTATCAAAAGGTGCTCGACAGCGCGCCCGAGGACCGCCGCGCGATGACCGCACTCGAGAGCATCTATCGCGAGCAGAACGAGCCCGCGAAGCTCGTCGAGATTCTGCTGCGCCAGGCCGATGTCGCGCCCGATGTCGATGACAAGGTCAATGAGCTGGTCGAGGCCGCGGGCATCTACGTCGCACTGAACCGTCCCGACGACGCGATCAGCACCTGGGAACAGGTGCTCCTGATCGCGCCCGAGCGCGCCGACGCGATCTATGCGCTCGAAGGCCTCTACACCCAGCAGGGTCGGTGGCCAGATGTCGTCGATCTCTACGAGCGCCGGCTCGGCTTCGTGACGTCGATGGACGAGGCGGTCGCACTTCGCATCCAGCTGGGCAACCTGCACGAGAAGCAGCTGCATGACGTGCAGGCCGCGATCGAGAACTATTCCGCCGCGCTCAGCGGGAATTCGCGCCAGCCCGTCGCGCTCGCGGCGCTCGAGCGGTACCTCAGTGACCCCGACGCGCGTGTGATGGCGGCCGAGGTCCTCGAGCCAATCTACGTCGGCCAGCAGCGCTGGCAGGATCTCGTCCGTGTCTACACCGCGAAGCTCGACGGCGCTGTCGACGCCCAGGAGCGCCTGCGGCTGACCCGCTTTGTCGCGAGGCTCTACGAGGAGCAGCTCGAGGATTTCGACAGCGCCTGCAAGTGGTACTCGCTCGTGTTCCGCGAAGCGCCGGGCGACCGCACCGTGCGCGATCAGCTGCAGCGGCTCGGCGGCATCGTCGAGAACTGGGGCTTCGTGGCCCAGACCTATCAGTCGTACCTCGACGACGAGACGAATGATTCCGAGGAGGTTCGTGACGTCGCGATCGCCGTGGGCGTCATCTACGACCGGCGCCTCAATCAGATCGACCTCGCATATGCGGCCTACCGCCGTGCGCTCGGAATCGAGAGCGACAGCAAGCCGGATTCGCGCGAGATCGTGCGCCAGCTCGAGGACATCCTGTCGCGCAACCAGCGCTGGCAGGAGCTGCTGACGATCTACGAGGACGTCATTGCACGCGCCGACGAAGATCTGCGGCGCGAGGCGCTGTTCAAGCGCGCACGTCTGCTCGAGGACGGACTCCAGGATCAGACGCGCGCGGTCGAGGCATGGCGCGAAGTCGTGCTCGTCACCGAAGGCGGAACGTCGCCCGTGCTCGAGCATACGTATCGCGAGGCCGTCTCCGAGCTCGAGCGCCTCTATCGCGGCCGGGTCGAGTGGCACGAGCTCGTCGATCTGTACGAGGCGCGCCTGGCGCGTGCTCTCGATTCGTCGGCGTTCGTCGAGGTGGCTGAGCTCCGTCTGCGTCTCGCGGATATCTACGAGAACAGTCTGAGCAACGTGTCCTCCGCGATCGACCAGTACGAGGAAGTCATCGGCGGCGGCAAGCTGTGGGACCGCGCGGTCGCCTCGCTCGAGCGTCTGGTGATTCACGACGAGCACCGCGAGCGCATCGCGTCGCTGCTCGAGCCGGTCTACCGCGAACAGGACTGGTGGCAGAAGCTCGTCGTGATCCTCGATGCGAAGCTCGAGTACATCACCGACCCCGCCCAGCAGGTCGTCACGCTGCACGAGATCGCCGAGATCCACGAGCGTCGTGGCGGCGCGATCGATACCGCCCTCGCAGCGCTCGCCCGCGCGTGGCGCACCGATGTGGGCGACGAGTCGTCGCTTGCGAGGTTGCTCACTCTCGCGGGCAAGCTCGGCGCGTGGGACGAAGCGGCCCGCACCATCGAGGATGGGGCTGCGTCGGCGGATGGTGACCTCGCTGGAGGTCTGTGGCAGAAGGCTGCCGAGATCCACGAGAAGCAGCGCAACGACATCAAGCGCGCGATCGATGCATGGCGCAAGGTCGATGAGAACCGCACCGACGATCCGGTCGCGCTCGCGCAGCTCGATCGCTTGCTCGCGCTCGATGCGCGCGTCGAGGAGCTGGTCAAGGTCGTCGAGCGACGGGCCGAGCTCACCGAGGACGCCGGCGTGCGGCTCGTGCTGCTCCACCGTGTCGCGGCGCTCTACGAGGAGGTCCTCGAGGACAAGCCCCACGCTATCGCGGCGTACAAGAATGTCCTCGCGGTCGACGACACCGACCTCGCGGCGCTCGATGCGCTCGAACGGCTGTATCGCGACACTGGCGATGCACGCGAGATGGTCGTCACGCTCGAGCGCAAGATCGAGCTGGCCCCCGACGTCGGACCGCGCCAGGAGCTGCGGTTCGCTGCGGCGCAGATCTACGAGCATCACCTCGACGACGTCTATCAGGCGATCGGTCACCTCACGTCGATGCTCGACGACGACGCCGGCGATGGACGTGCTCTCGGCGAGCTCGACCGCATCTACGCGAAGCAGAAGATGTGGAATGACCTGCTCGACGTCGTCGACAAGCGAGCACTGCTCGCGACCACACAGAAGGATCGCGCAGACCTCGCATTCCGCGCCGCTCAAATCGTCGAAGGGCAGCAGTCGGACCCCGAGGCGGCCATCCCGCGCTATGGCGCGGTGTTGACGATCGATCCGACGCACGGCGCAGCGCGAACAGCGCTCGAAGCGCTGATGCAGAAGGACGACTTCGTCGACTCGGTCGCGCCCGTCCTCGAGCGAATCTATCGCTCTGACCGCGACGCGGCGGGCTTGGTCCGCGTGTACGAGCGGCGGCTCACGGTGTCCGGACGGGACCCGGTCGCGCGGCGTGCGGACTGGGACGCACTCGCTGAGGTGCGCGAGACGCTCGCCAATCAACCGGTGCAGGCATTCGTGGTGTGGGGACGCGCATTCGGGGACACGCCCGAGGACGCGGACCTACTCCAGCCGCTGTTGCGGCTCGCCGAGAAGGAGAACCTCTGGCGCGATCTCGCGGCGCTGCTCGACGAGCGGCTGGACCCGAGCGCGCCGACGCTGCCGCCGGACATCGAGCAAGCCTATGCGATGCGGCTCGGTCAGGTCGCCGAGGAGCGTCTCCAGGACCTCGACCGCGCAGCCCTCGCGTTTGGCCGCGCTTCGCAAGGCCCCGAGCCGCGCCCGGCGCTCGCCGCGCTCGACCGGGTGTTGTCACGTGGTGGCCGCTGGTCGGATCTCGCCCACGTGCTGCGGCGCGAGGCGGACACCGCCGAGAACGATGCGGCGACGGCGGAGTATCTGTTCCGACTCGGGGAGCTGCAGGAGAGCACGCTTGGCTCGGTCAAGCTCGCGATTGCAGCCTACCGCGAGGTGCTGCAGCTGGTGCCGCTTCACGGTGGCGCGCGGACCGCTCTCGAGGGGCTGCTCGCTCGGTCGCCCGAGGATGCGCACGACATCATCGATACACTCGAGCCGCTGTTCGAGCAGGACGAGGACTATGCGCGTCTGACGATGGTGCTCGAAGCGAAGCTGTCGACGATCGCCGATCCGGTCGACAAGGCCTCGCTCCTCCAGCGCATCGTCGAGATCAGCGAGCAGCGCCTCAACGATCGCGCGCGTGCGCTCGAGTCAGCGCTCCGCTGGCTCGCTCTCGATCCAGCGTCGGGGCAACCGCTCGCCGAGGTCGAGCGCCTGAGCGACAGCCTGGGCCAGTGGCGCGAAACCGCGACGCGCGTCGACGCGATCGTGCACGCGTCCGATGCCGAGACGCGCCCGCCCGATGTGCAGGTTGCGCTGCTCGTGTTCCTCGGCAAAGTACTGCGCGAACGACTCGGGCAGAACGAAGACGCGATCACCGTCTACCAGAAGGCGCTGGCGCTCGAGCCCGACTCGCTCGCTGCGCTCGATCCGCTCGTCGCGCTACACCGCCAGCGCGGTAACTCGGCGGCCCTCGCCGACGTGCTGCGACAGCGTGGCCGCACCGTGCAGGACGTGACCGAGAAGCGGGCGGCATTTGCCGAGGTCGCGCAGCTGTGCGAGCGCGCGGGCGATGTGTCGGGTGCGATCGATGCATGGCGCGAGATCGCCGACGCTGACGACACCGATAGCGGTGCTCTTGGCGAGCTCGCCCGCATCTACCGCACCCGCGGTAAGGATCCGGCTGCGCTCGTCGACGTGCTGTCGCGCGCCGCCAAGCTAGCGAACGACCCCGAGGCCGAGAAGCAGGTACGCATCGAGATCGCGCAGCTCGAGGCGGATGGGCCACGCGCCGTCTCGGCGTGGCAGGCCGTCGTCGACCTGGCGCCTGAGGACACCAATGCACTGTCGGCCCTCGAGGCCGCCTACGCACGGGGTGGCGACTGGAACGCGGTGGCTGACGTGCAGATGCGCCGGCTCGACCTCGCGAAGTCGACGCAGGACAAGGTTCTGATCTACGCAGAGATCGCACGCCTCGCGGAGACGCGCCGGCACTCCGTCGATGACGCGATCGCGGCCTGGTACTCGGTGGTCGATATCGACCCGAAGTACATGCGCGGCTACGACGAGCTCGAACGCCTGCTCGGCACGAGCAGCCGGCATCACGATCTCGTGGAGCTGATCGAGAAGCGGGCAGAAGCGCACGCGGCGGCAGGTGACACCAAGTTCGAGCTCGCCGCGTTCGCGCGGGCCGCCGACGTCTGGGAGGGCAAGCTCGACAACCCGGACGCAGCCGGCGAGATCCTCGAGAAGATCCTCAAGCGCGAGCCAAGCTCGGTGGGCGCGCTGACGCGCCTGTCGAAGATCTACGAGCGCGCGGGCGATTGGGACAAGTGCAAGGCCACGCTCGAGCAAGCGCTCAAGCTCAACCCGCAAGGTCGTGACGCGGCGGATCTGTTCTTCCGCCTTGGTGAGGTCGCGCGCGTCGGTGACACCGACGACACCACGGCGATCCAGCACTATCAGCAAGCGCTGCGTTACGACGCGACTCATTCCAGCTCGATCGCTGCTCTCGAAAAGCTCGCCCGCGATCGAAAGGACAACGCGCTGCTCGCCGACATGCTGGCGCGCCGGGTCAGCGCCGCGACCGATCCGACGGAGCGGGTGACCCTGCTCGTCGAGGTTGCAGAGCTCGAGCGCAAAATTGACCGCAACGATGCGGCGCTCGCCGCGCTGGTCGAGGCCTCGAAGCTCGCGCCCGAGGACGTTCGTGTCCTGGGCCCGCTCGCTGATCTCTACTTCGCGACCGGACGCCTCGACGAGGCGGCGCCGATCTTCGATCGCCTGGCGACCGATGCGAAGGCTGCGCGCCGCATGAAGGACGTCGCGAAATTCCGCCAGCGCCAGGGCGGGATCCTTGAAGCGCGCGGCGATCGTGCGGGCGCACTCGCGGCGTACGAAGAGGCGTTACGCGTGAACCCGACCGACGTCGTCACGATGACGGGCCTTGGGCGGATGTACTTCGACGGTGGCGACTGGGAGAAGGCGCGCAAGATCTACCAGTCGCTCGTGCTGCAGAATATCGACAGCGATGTCGGCGTTAGCAAGGGCGAGGTCTACTGGGCGCTCGGACGGATTCACATCGAGCTTGGCCAGCAACCCAAGGCCAAGAGCATGTTCCAGCGCGGTCTCGAGCTGGAGCCGCAGAATCAAAAGCTGCGCGAAGCGCTGTCTCGGCTGGCGTGATCGAAGACCCGTCGAACGATGGCTGCTCGCTGTTCGAGCCGCGCTAGCTACGGCCGTCCGCACAGCTGTGCCGCGCGCTTGGCGGCGGTCACGACCTGGGCGTCCTCCTCGCTGGTTGCGAGGTCCGTCAGCTTCTTGCGCGCTGTGGGCGGGCAGGCCGGCCCGAGCAGGCCGAGTGCACTCGCTGCGGCGGCCACGATCTCGGGGAACGCCGTGTCATCGAGCGCCCCGAGCAGCGCATCGGCCGCGCCGGGCGGTGACGTGCGGCCGATCGCGATCGCAGCGTTCTGCGCAAGTGCGAGCGCGGCCTCGCTCTCGATCGCGGCGCCGCGCCACTTCGTGAACTTGCCGACGAGCTTGGCGGCGAGGGCCTTATCTCCGAGGTTGGCCGTGAGGTCGACGGCACGCTGTCGCAGCGGCAGCGGTGCTTTGCTGTCCTCCCACAGCTTCTCGAGTAGCTCTGCGACGCGCGTCGCCTTGCAATCGACGAGACCGGCGAGCGCGTCGTTGCGCACGTTGAAATCGGCGTCCTTGCCGACCGCGTCGACAAGCGCAGCTGCGGGGCCGGGACGCTGACACCTGCCACCGAGCGCTTGCGCCGCATTGCGACGGACCTCGGGCCACGGGTCCGTCGCGAGCAGCGTCATGATCACGCGATCGATGCCATCGGCGCCCGCATCACCGTGCCAGGGTCCAGATCCCGTGCCGGTCGCGGTGGTGAGCGCAGAGAGTGCCGACAGTCGTACGCCTGGATCGCGATCGCGCGTGAACGAGACCAGCAGATCGGTCGCTTCGGGGCGCGGGTTGATCGCGATCGCGCGGGCGGCGATCTGTTTGTATGCCGCGGTCGACTCGTCGATCGGATAGCTCGCGAGTGTGGTGCCGAGCGCGGTGAGTGCTGTCTTGTCTCCGGTCGCGGCGATGCCATCGACCAGGCGATACCGCAGCTCGTACTCGGTCGCAGCGGGCAGGGCGGCGACTAGAGCTGCAAGCGCGACGGCGCGTTCATCGGGCTTTGCGCGTGCGCGCCGTGTCACCGCGCGCCACACATCACCGGCGCTCTTCACATTGCCCTGCGCCTGCGCGATCGCGATCGTTGTCGCGACCGGCAGCTCGGCGAGGCGATCGATCACGGCCTGCCGGACCTCGCGCGCGCCATGACCACCGAGGGAGACGAGCAGGTCGCGCTCCTTGTCGTTCGTCGGTTGTAGCGCTCGCGCCGCCTCGACGCGGACCTCGATCGGGGGCCCCGATCGCTGCGCGAGCTCGGCTAGATCGGTGCCGACACCAAGCCCCGCGAGTGCGCGCACTGCGGCCAATAGATCTTGGCCCTGGACCCAGCTCTGCGAGATGGCGCGTGCGAGCAACGGACCCGCTGCTGGATCCTTCAATCCCGTCGCTGCGCGTACTAGACGAGTGCGTGCCGCCGCGTCGGTCGTGCGCGCAAGCTCGGCATCGATCGCCGCCGCTCCGGCCGCGCCACGTCGCGCGAGCGCCTGCGCTGCCGACGTCGCACCGTCGCCGCCTTGCGCCACGGCGTGCGCGAGCAGCGCCTCGCCACCGCTGCCGGTCCGCTCGCCTTCGCCGTAGATCGCCAGCTCGGCGATCGCCGTCGTGCCTTTGTCAGGACCGTAGGTCGACTCGAGGACCACGGTCACGCAGCCATCGATGCCGACGCCAGCAGGGAGGTCGACGACATAGCCGCTGTTCGGCGGATCTTTCTGCGCGTCCGGCAGATCGACGTGCCACGCGCCGAGCTTCCACGCGATGCCGATCCGCTGGGGGCGGTTGGTGCCCTTCTGCGAACCGGGCACGATTCGCAGCTGCGCGGCCTTCGCGCCCGCGAACCGCGGCACGAACGTGAAGAACTGTCCTTCGCCCGCGCTCGCGGTGAGATCCTCGCGCCACAGCGTTGCCGGGTTGCCGTCCTCGAGCTCGGCCGGGATGCCGAGCGCTGACGCATCGGTCGCACCCGGCTGGTGCGACGCAAACCGTGCGCGATATAGCTGCGGCTCGGGCGCGGGCGCGGTGTCGAGGTGGGCGGTGAGCGTTGTCGCGTCGTCGCGCAGGTTGACCGGGAGCTTCGACAGGCGCTGGAACTTGGTGCCGTTGAAACCCTCAGCGAACAGATAGGCCGGTTTGCCATCGCAGCGCATCGCGCCGCCGCTTGTCTGGTAGCGATAGATGCCCTGCGGAGTGACGTCGACCGCGAACGCATAATCACCGTCGGTGCCGACCGGGCCAATCGGAGCGCGTGCGACCACGCTCCAGGTGCGGTTCTTCAGCTCGACGATGATCACTTCGGTCGTGGTCTCGATCACGAGCAACCACGCACCACGAAATGACGCGCCCGAGATCTTCGCAGACGTCAGCGGCCCGATTTGGACCTCGAGTGCACCGATCCGGACCTCGCCCGTCGCGTCGACCTCGATCACGTCGGGGGCGCCGTCGTGGTCGGCATCGCGGAGCTGCTTTAGCACCGGTTCGGCAGCGGCGGTCCGGCCGAGCGTGGACAGGGCCAGAACGGCGAGGGCGGTGCGCGCGCGCATGAGCCCACGGAGGACACCACATTGGGGACGCGATTGCACCGTGTTAGCGTGCCGCGCCCGCCGTGTTTGCACCCGCTGACTACCACTTTGATCTGCCAGGCGACCTGATCGCGCAGACACCTGCCGAAGAGCGCGATGCGTCGCGGCTGCTGCACGTGCGCACCGACGGCAGTGTCGACGATCGAATGTTTCGCGATGTCGTCGATCTTCTGCCCGCAGACAGCGTGATCGTCGCGAACGACACGTCGGTGATCCCTGCGCGCGTGCTCGGTCACAAGGACTCGGGCGGCCGCGTCGAGCTGTTGTTCCTCGAACCGGAACCAGCGGCGGTCGCGCCGGTGGGCTCGGAAGTCTGGCGCTGCCTCGCGCGCGCGCGCCGTCCGCTCAAGCCGGGCCAGCACATCCAGATCGATGAGACCGAGGTCACCGTCGAGCTGCTGAGCGAGCGCATGGGCCCCGAGGGAAGCGTGCTCGTCGCAGTGCCGGGCAAGGTGCTCGCGCTGCTCGACCGCGTCGGTCACATTCCGTTGCCACGATACATCCAGCGCGACGACGCGCCGGTCGATCGTGAGCGCTATCAGACGATGTTCGCGCGCGTGCCCGGGGCCGTCGCCGCTCCCACCGCGGGGCTGCACATGACACCCGCGATCCTCGAGCGCCTGACCGCTCGGGGAGTGACGCTGGCGACCGTGACGCTCCACGTTGGGTACGGGACGTTCGAGCCAATTCGTGTCGAAGATGTCCGCCAGCACCACATGCATCGCGAGCGCTACATGATTCCCGACGAGACTGCCGCGCTCGTCGCCAGCGGCCGGCCGATCGTGGCGCTCGGAACCACCGCGCTACGGGCTCTCGAGTCCGCCGCAAGCGCCCCGCGCACGCTTCGGGCGGGCAATGGTGCGACGGAGCTGTTCGTGTATCCGGGCTCGGGCCACAGCTTTCGCGTCGTCGACCATCTGATCACGAACTTCCACCTTCCCGAATCGACGCTGCTCATGCTCGTATCCGCGTTCTCCGGAACCGAGCGTGTACTCGCTGCCTATCGTCACGCGGTCGCCGCGCGCTACCGGTTCTTCAGCTACGGCGACGCGATGCTCCTCCACCGCACCCCATGAGCAAGATCTTCCAGCTGCCGACACCCGGCTTCTCGTTCGAGCTGCTCGCGACGCTTGGTCATGCACGTGCGGGCATTCTTCACACGCCGCGCGGCGACATCGAGACGCCCGTATTCATGCCCGTCGGTACGGCCGGGACCGTCAAGGCGATGACCGCCGACGAGCTACGCGCTCCGCCGATCGACGCGAAGATCATTCTCGGCAACACGTATCACCTGTTCCTGCGCCCGGGCATGGAGGTCATGGGCGCGATCGGCGGCCTGCACAAGTTCGCCGCGTGGGACCGGCCGATCCTCACCGACTCGGGTGGGTTCCAGGTGTTCTCCCTCGCCGCGATCAACGAGATCGACGACGACGGCGTGACGTTCCGCTCCCATATTGATGGCAGCAAGCACCGCCTGACGCCCGAGGTCTCGATGGAGATCCAGCGCGTCATCGGCTCGGACATCGCGATGGTGTTCGATCAATGCCCGCCAGGCGATGCGCCCGCCGAGGTGCACGAGGTCGCGTTGCGCCGGACGACCGCGTGGGCCAAGCGCTGCAAGGAGGCGGCTCACGCGCCGGGGCAGGCGGTGTTCGGCATCGTGCAGGGCGGTATCGACACGCAGCGCCGGCTGCGCCACATGGCGGAGATCACGGCGCTCGACTTCGACGGCTACGCGCTCGGCGGCCTCGCGGTCGGTGAGAATATCGCGGACACCTACCGGGTTCTCGATCAGGTCGCCCACGCGCTCCCGGCCGAGCGGCCTCGCTATTTGATGGGCGTTGGCACGCCCGCGGACCTCGAGACGGGCATCAACGCCGGCATCGACATGTTCGACTGCGTGATGCCGACCCGCAACGCGCGCAACGGCTACTTGTTCGTGCAGAACGGGCCACGGGTCAATATCCCCAACAATGCCAACCGGATGGACTCGGGTCCGATCGATCCCGACTGCCCGTGCGCGACCTGCCGCACGCACTCGCGGGCGTACCTGCGACATCTTTACCTCGCCAAAGAGATCCTCTATGCCCGCCTCGCAACTCTGCACAACCTCACGTTCTATGCAGGCCACGTGCGTCGCATCCGAGACCGCATTCTCCTAGCCGGAGAGCGAGCTTGACCGTCCATTCGCCGAGTGTTACCAACCCACGGATTTTGCGAGGTTAGAACAGATGCAAGCCATGCAGCCGATGTTGATGATGTTGGTGATCTTCGGGATCTTTTACTTCCTGATGATTCGCCCACAGGTGAAGCGCCAGAAGGAGCACACCGCGATGCTGAGCAAGCTCGGCAAGGGCGATGAGGTCATCACTCGCGGCGGCGTGATCGGGAAGATCACGGGCGTCGACGAGACCAACACCGTGCTCGTGCTCGAGCTTCAGGAGAAGGTCCGCGTTCGCGTTCCCCGCGCCTACGTCGAGGCGAAGTGGGAAGGCAAAGTTCCCGACTCCGCCAACAAGTCCGCTGCGTAATCAGCGCGCTCGCTGTTCGGTTTTCCCGACTTTTTGGCGACTTCTTGGCGTCTTCCTGGCGCTCGCTCGTTCGAGGTATTCATGGATCGCTCACTCAAGCTGCGAACGTTCATCCTGGTCTTGATCGTCCTGGGTAGCGTCGCGGTTCTCCTGCCGACATTTGCGCCCAAGGGGAAGCTGCCCCCTTGGTACACGTCCATCTTCGACAAGCGCATGAGCATGGGGCTCGACCTTCAGGGCGGCCTCCATCTCGTCTACAGCATCGATCTCGACAAGGCGGTCGATGACCGCGCGAGCGAGCTGAAGCGCGATATCGAGTCGCGTCTCGTCGAGGACAAGCTCAAGGGCTCGGTCACCACGCCGCGTAGCCCCCTCGGTGCCGTCACCGTCCGCCTCGACGATCCGGCCAAGAAGGCGGACCTCAAGTCGAAGATCGGAAGCGACTACAAGGACGAGGTCACCTGGATCGATTGCCCGGCCGCGGATACCGCGAACGGCATCTGCTTCCGCGTGTCGTCGTCGTACTCCGACAGCGTCAAGAAGGCCGCGCTCACCAACGCGGTGACCACGATCCGCGAGCGCATCAACGAGAAGGGCGTCGCCGAGCCCAACGTCATCGAGAAGGGTGACGACATCATCGTCGAGCTGCCCGGTCTCGACGAGGACATGATCCAGGAGACCAAGGACATCATCGCGCGTACCGCGAAGCTCGAGATGAAGGTCGTCGATGACTGCACCACGTACAACCCCGGCGGTTGCACGAAGGACAACTCGACGCACGAGGGCTCGCCCTACATGAAGAAGCTGTTCTCCCACATCGGGAGCGACCGCAAGGGCAGCCCGACTGACCCCGAGGCCGCGCGCCTCGAGGTTCGCGCTGATGTCGATCAGTGGCGTCCCGACGAAGGCGGCGACACGCACACCGATTACTACCTGAGCGCACCCGATCGTCTCGACGACGTTCCGGTCGCATGGGCGAAGAAGAACGTCCCGGCGTGCCTCAAGGACGCGGTCGAGGCCAACGGCATGGTGAAGTGCTCGGTGTCCGGCCGGAAGATCATCGATCGTTACCTGTTCGGTGACAAGGAGCTCGACTACCCGGGCCTCATCGCGAGCAACCCCGACTTCAAGCTCCCCGAGGACCGCCAGGTCGGCTACGAGGAGAACGATCCGCTCCCCAACGCCGCCGACCAGCGCAAGGTGTGGCGCTCGTACTACCTCGAGCGCGCTGTTCGCCTCACCGGCTCGGCGATCTCGAACGCGATGCAGAACTACGATCCGAACACGAACCGTCCGCTCGTGCTCCTCGACTTCAACCGTTACGGCGGACGCATCTTCGGTGATGTGACGTCGCAAATCGTGGGCATGAAGTTCGCGACGATCCTCGATGACCGCGTCAAGAGCGCGCCGATCATCAACGGCGCCATCCGTGGTGGCCGCGCGTCGATCACGATGGGTGGCAGCGACCCGCAGGTGCAGGAGCGCGAGGCTCAGCAGCTGGTCGCCGTGCTCAAGACCGGTTCGCTCCCCGCGCCGCTACGCGAGGAGTCGGCGAGCAAGGTTGGCCCGTCGCTCGGCCTCGACGCGATCGAGAAGACCCGCCTGTCGTTCGCGCTCGGTATCGGGCTCGTCATCCTGATCATGGTCGGCATCTACAGGTGGTCGGGCATGATCGCGGTGTTCGCGGTCGTGTTCCACATCGTGATGACGCTGGCCGTGATGGCGATGTTCGGCGCGACGCTGACGCTGCCTGGCATCGCCGCCATCGTGCTGTCGATCGGCATGGAGGTCGACGGCAACATCCTGATCTACGAACGCATACGAGAAGAGCTCAATAACGGAAAGTCGGTGCGCGGCGCGATCGACCTCGGGTTCTCGCGCGCCTTCTCCGCCATCCTCGATGGCCAGCTCACCACGGCGGCTGCCGGATGGGTGCTGCTGAGCTTCGGCTCCGGCCCGATCAAGGGCTTTGCCGTGATGCTGCTCGTCGGCGTCTTCACCACCATTGCCACGAACACGTGGGTCACCCGCATCCTCTTCGACTGGGCTGTTGCCCGGAAGAAGGGCACCCTGCAGACCCTCTCGATTTAAGGGCCCCGGCAATGAGCGAGCACCACAAATTCCGTTATCTCCTGCCGCCCGGCTCGAACTTCTCATTCGTGAGCAAGTTCAAGATCTGGCTGCTCGGCTCCGTCCTCATGATGGGAGCCGCCGTCGGTTCGCTGTTCGTCAACAAGGCGGTCCGCGGCGACTACATGAACTGGACCATCGACTTCAAAGGTGGGACCGAGATCACCTTTGCGTTCAAGGACAAGACTTCCGGCGATTTCGTCGCGGTCGACCCGGGCAAGGTGCGCGGTGC
>JAYVWH010000690.1:0-1839 GCA_043786265.1 Kofleriaceae bacterium
GCGGAGCGCAGGTCGATGAGTGATCATGACGATGGCGTCAAACAGGATCGCAAGTGGGCCGAGCGCAAGGTCGGGTTCGCGCGCCTGTGGGCCCGCGCCAAGCAGGTCCTGACCACCGATCCCACCGGCTCGGACGAGGACGACCTCGTCGTCGACGAGGAAGCCGCACGCGCACTTGCCGCCCAAGCGGGCCGCCTCAAAGGCGGGCTCGCGAAGGTCGCGCAGCTCGCCGCCTACGACCCCGGTGCGAGCCTCGGCCGTGGCCGCGGGGCTAGCGCCGCCGCGCGCCAGGTGCTCGGTGGCCTGTGGGACCACGCACCCGCCGTGTCGTCAGGGGCGATCGCCACCGTCATCGAGAAGGACCTCGGCAAGGCGCCGCAGTCGCTGTTTGCGGAGTGGGACGCATCGCCGCTTGCCTCCGCGTCGCTCGGTCAGGTCCACACGGCCAAGCTCCATGACGGCACCGAGGTCGTCGTCAAGGTCCAGTACCCAGGCGTCGCGGAGGCATTGCGCGCTGACCTCGACGACGAAGCGTTTATTCGCAGGCTCGCCGGCGCCCAGATCGGCAAGACGCTCGATGCGGATGCGCTCGGTGCTCTCGCCGATGCGGTGCGCGCCGAGCTCGACTACGGCGCCGAGGCGGATATCCAGACCCGATTCGGCGCCGCCTGGGATGGCGATCGCAGCGTCCGTGTGCCGCGCGTGATCCGCGAGCTGTCGTCGACGCGCGTGCTCACGATGACGCGAGCGAAGGGGCGAACCGTCGTCGATGTCGCAGGAAGCGGCACGCCCGAGGTCCGCGCACAGGCTGCCGCAGCGATCTACAAGTTCGCGTGGGGCTCCCCGCTCGCGCACGGTCTGCTCAACGCCGACCCAAACCCTGGAAACTTCCTGATCGAGATCGAGTCCGACGGCCACGTGCTCGTGCACTGCCTCGACTACGGTTGCGCGCTCACGATCCCCGACGCTGTTCGCGACGCGGATCGCGAGGTCTGGTGGGGCCTCCTCGACGAGGACTCCGCCACCGCCGCAGAACGCTTCCGCCTCGCGCTCGCTCGCTCGGGCCTGCTGCGCCGCACCGATTCGCTCGCGACAAATGCCCATCGCGAGTGGGAGCGCGCTCTCTCGACGCCGCTCGCAACCCACGGCGGCTTTCACTGGGACGCGACCTACGCGGGTGACTTCGCCGAGACGACCGGCCGCGTTCTCGCCAGTGGCGGCCTGCAGCTCCCCGCGCGATTGTTGCTGCTGTGGCGCCAACGCCTCGGCGTATCCGCGGTGATCGGCATGCTCGATGCGCATGTACCATTTCGCCGCGTCCTGTTCGATCTGATCGGCAGCGGCAAGCGCGCGCTGCGCTAGCCGGTCAGACAACGATCAGCTGCACGGCAAGCTTGGCCTTCGCTTCGATCGCATCCGCAACGTAAGCGCTGACGCTGGCTGCCCGGCGCATCAGCCGCCGCCGTACGTGTAGCGCAGGTACAGGCGCGTATCGAGCGCCTTGATGTTGTTGAACTGCGGCGCGACGAAGGCGTCGACGGCCGCACCGATCGCGTAGTGGCGATTCTGCAGCTGATACTCGAGCCCGGCGCCGCCGTGGAGGCCGAGCGAGAATCGCTCGCCGGGCGCGGTGGTCATCACCTTCTCGAGGACGTTGGACGACAGCATCGAAACGCCGACTCCACCCTCGGCGAACAGCGCGACGCTGCTCAGCAGACCGCCGACGCGAATGTCACCGCCGGCACGATAGAGCTGGAACCACTCGTCCTCGGGCGGCGGCGGCACCGTCGCTTCGTGGCTCGATGCCGCGACGACGACGCCGAGCGAGACCCAGGAGAA
>JAYVWH010000691.1:0-3853 GCA_043786265.1 Kofleriaceae bacterium
TAGACCGGAGATCGCTTGCTCGACGCGTGCCGTGATCTGTCGCTCGGTTTCGAGCGGGGACAATGATGGCGCCACCGTGTTGACCTGCACCATCACCGGAGTCGTGTCCGGGACTGCATCGATCGGGAGACGACGGAACGCGAGGACGCCCGCGAATATGACGCCCAGCCATCCAAGGATGATGACCAGCCTGTGGCGCAGAGACCATGTGATGACGGCGTTCAGCATCGGCTACTCGCAGCACCCGGCGCCGATGCTGCCCTTGAGCGTCTCGGTCTTGAGCAAGAAGCTACCTTCCACGACAACCACCTCATCGGGCTTGACGCCTTCGAGGAGCTCGACGCGGTCGCCTTCTCGCATGCCCGATTTCACGCGTCGCACTTCGTACTCCCCCGGAGCCGTCTGGACGAACACGAGGTCGACATTCTCGACACGTTGCACTGCCATCCGCGGCACGACCACGGAGGTCTCGCTGCCACCGAGCGCGATGCGCGCGCGCCCGAACATGTTCGCCCGCAACTGCCCGTCGGGATTCGGGAGCGTGGCGCGTGCCTTTGCCGTGCGTGTCTCGCGATCGATCTGGGGTGCGATGTAGTCGATCGTTCCGACCGCTGCGATGTCGGGAAGCGCATCCAGCGAGACCACGACCTCCTGCCCGACGCGGACACGCTTGAGATCCGTTTCCGGGATCTCGATCTCGACGCGCATCGTGCTGGTGTCGACAACCTCGAATAGCACTTCCTCCGAACTGACCATGTGTCCGATCGTCACGGCGCGTTGCGTGACCACACCGCCGATCGGTGACGTCACCGCGTAGCTGCTGGCACCTGCTGAGGGGCCAACCACGCCGAGTGACGCTGATGCCGCCGCCTGGTCGGCCTTGGCCGCATCGAGCTCCTGCTGCGCTGCGAGGACCTCCTTGTCGGCGGCAAGTCCTTGTTGTCGAAGCTCGCTCTCGCGCCGAAACGCGGCCTCCGCCACGGCGACGCGTGAACCGGAAGCTCTTAGCCTTGAGCGGTCGGCTCCGACGCTGGCGCTCTCGATGATCGCGATCGGCGCGTCCTGTTTGACCACCGAGCCAATGTCGACCTTGATCTGGCGCACCACACCGGGAGCACGCGCGTTGATACGTGCCCACTTCGTAGCGTCGTACGAGAGTGATGCGAGCGCCTCGAGACGCGGCCCGCCGGCGCGCTTCTCTGCTTTGACCGTCGTGAGACCGGCCGCGCGCGCCGTGTCCTGCGTCTTGAGCCGCACCTTCGTTCCATCTGGGGGCGCGGCATCGGCGGTTACCTTTTCTGCCGGTCGCCCGTGACGCTCGGGGTGATGGATCGGGCAGACCGACATCGGGAAGCCGTGCTCTTCGCACCAGTCACCCTTGGCCTTGAAGACGGGGATCAGCTTGGGATTGCACTTCGTGCAGATCACTTCGAGGACGCCGTGCTCTTCGCACATACCCTCGCCCGCGGCTTCCTTCGATCCGGACTCTTCCTTGGCCGCCGATTCCTTCTTGCCGCCACACGCCGCAGCGAGAACGAAGAACATCAATATCAGGGGACGGATGCGCATGTCGTTCACTTTCCCTTCGGCGGTCGGACGATCTTGAGATCAGGGTTGCATTTGGTGCACTGCGACTCCGGCATGCCGTGCTCTTCGCACCAGTCACCGGATGCCTTGAATGCCGCGGCGAGGGATGGATTGCAGCGCGTATCGAGCGACTCGGGAACCTGGTGCTCGTCGCACCAGTCCTCATGTGAGCCAGGGACCGCGTCCTTTGCGCCATGGCCCTCCCCGGTCTTCGTGGTGGCTTCGGCCTTTTCTGTTTCCTTCGCCTTTGGTGCGTCGCTCTTCCCGCAGCCGCCGGTGCTGGCGAACGCGAGAGCGATGATCATGACAGTGAAAAAGTTCTTCATGTTTGGTCTCCAGAGTGGTGCGTGATGGTTCATTGAAGCGCGCCGCCACCGTGGGCGCTCCATAGCGCGACAGCCGCAACCGCGGCATCAAGCAGTCGGTCGAGATGCTCACGACGCGTGTCGAGAACTTCTCGCCTGATCAAGAGCAAAGTACCCAAGTCGATCTTGCCAGCGCGATAGCTGGCGGCAGCAGCCGTTTCGTTCGCGGCAGAAATCGGAATCGCTTCGGCCTCGAGACGCTGCACGCTGACCACCGCCGCCTCGTAGGTCTCACGCGATGTATCGACCTCGGTCGCGACGGTCGCCTTGCGCGCCGTCACTTCGATCTCCGCACGCTTCGCGCGCGCACGTGCACGTGCAGCGTCGCCTTGTCCGTGCTCGAACACTGGCAAGGCGACGGCGATTCCGGCGAGCACGATGTCGACATCGCGCTCGTGCTGATAGAGCACGCGAAGATCGAGGCTCGGCCAACGCTCCACGGCAGCCAGTGCTCCCTCGGCCTTCGCGAGCGTGACCTCTTGCTCCAGGATTCGGATATCAGGTCGCGCCAAAGTTGCGCCGGGTTGGTCGAGAAGCGAGCGATCCGCGAGATCACCAACGATGATGACGCCCTTGAGCGTCGGAAGACCGAGCACGATCGCGAGTTGTCCTCGTGCCCGGATCTGATCGCTCGTGGCCGCCGACACTCCGCTATGAGCGCGCGCCACTTCTCCGCGAGCGAGGTTGACCTCGAACTCGGCGACGTCTCCGGCGCGATTCCGTTGCGCCGCCGTCTGTTCCGCTGCCTCAGCCAGTCGTACGCGGTCCTCTGCGAGCGCGAGGCGCCGATCGGCGTGCAGCACCTGATAGTAGGCGAGCACCGCGGTCGCCACCGTGATCCGCTCCGAGTTGCTCGCGTCCAGTTGCTGTCGCCTGATGTCGGCCTCCGCGACTGCCACGCGCTTGTCGCGGCGTCCTCCGAGGTCGTACGGCAGCGACAGTGAGACCTGCGCATCCGTGCTGCGGCCGTCGGACCAACGTGGGCCGACGTCCGCTTCCAGCACGGGGTTCCGCGTAGCAAAGCGCCGCGCACCGACGAGCCCCGATCGTGCCTCGTCGACACGAGCACGCGCCACCACCGGCGCCGGCCCCTGGGACCGAGCGCGCGTGATGACGTCTTGAAGCGTAAGTTTGTCGTCGGCGGATGCCGAGGCGACGCCCAACATCATGATGGGCAGACACAAGAACCAGTGACCAGTCATGGCACCTCCACACGGCGATACGCCTTACAACAGGCGATCGCGTTGCCCGCCGCTGCTATCGCGGCGGCAGAACCCAGGTTCGTGACGACCTAGGTCGAGAGGCGCGGCGGATGGAAAATGTCGTCGCCCGGAGGATTCGCTGGCAGCTGTGAGGTCGGCTGCAGCCGTATACCGATCACGATCGAGGTGATCGTGATAGTTGCGAGGAACTTGGATGGAAGCGCAAAGGCCGGTGCACACGCACACGCGTGGCACACGGGCGAACAACCGCCTTTGCCATGGCCCTCGGGCGATTGGTCGCCCGATTGGTCGCCGCATGACCGATCGGCACAGCAGTCGGTCTCGCGACAGTCGGTCTCGCAACAGTCATCGTCGGAAGCGAACGAGGCCGCGACCGCTGACGACAGTCCCGACACGGCCAATGCCGTGATCAGGGCGACGATTGTCAGAAGGGGCCGAAGCAACACGACTTTTATAGCCTGTGGTGGCGGTCGATGGCAACCGAAGTTCCAGAGCCCCCATTTCTAGCCCTTCAGTGTCGCGAGCGCGGCTTCGCCGCGACGCCCGTTGCTGATCCGCAGCGCGTCGTCCACGGGCGCCACGAAGACCATTCCATCGCCGCGGGCACCGGTCACCGCCAAGCGCTCGATGAGCGAGAGCACGCGTTCGACCTCGGCATCGGTGCACACGACCTCGATC
>JAYVWH010000692.1:0-5429 GCA_043786265.1 Kofleriaceae bacterium
ACCGACATGATGGAGGTCGGCCCGACGCTGCACTACTTCATGGGTGGCGTGCGCGTCGACGCCGACTCGCAGATGTCGACGGTGCCGGGCCTGTTCGCGGCCGGTGAGTGCGGCGCGGGTCTGCACGGCGCGAACCGCCTCGGCGGAAACTCGCTGTCGGATCTGATCGTTTTCGGCAAGCTCGCAGGTACCGGCGCGGCCGAGTACATCCGTGGTCTGCCGGCGACGCCGAAGGCGCAGGACGACCAGATCGTCGCTGGCATTCGTCGCGCGACGGACTACCTCAAGCGCGACAGCGGCACGAACCCGTACGTGCTGCACGACCGGCTCACCGAGACGATGCAGGCGAACGTCGGCATCATTCGCGAGAAGGCCGAGCTCGAGAAGGCGCTCGAAGATCTCGCGGTCCTCAACAAGGACGCCGAGACGATGAAGGCGCCGGGCGCGAGTCAGTACAACCCGGGCTGGCACGAGGCGATCTCGATGAAGTCGCTGCTGCTCACCTCCGAGATCGTCACGCGCGCCGCGTTGATGCGCGAGGAGAGCCGCGGTGCTCACACGCGCAACGACTTCCCGGGCGAGTCCGAGGAGTGGGTGCAGTACAACGTGATCGTCAAGAAGGGCCCCAACGGCGTCGAGGTCGAAAAGCGCAAGCGTCCCGAGCCGCCGCCGCTGCTCAAGGAAATCGCCCACGCGAAGATCGAGGATCTCGAGTCCGGCAAGGTCGGAGCTGACGCATGAGCAAACGCACCTTCAAGATCTGGCGTGGCGACAAGGACGGCGGCGAGTTCAAGACGTACCAGTCCGTGGTCGACACGGGCATGGTCGTGCTCGATGTGCTGCATCGCATTCAGGCGGAGGAAGCCAATGACATGGCGCTCCGCTGGAACTGCAAGGCCGGCAAGTGCGGCAGCTGCTCGATGGAGATCAACGGCAAGCCGCGCCTGTCGTGCATGACGCGCATGAACATCTTTGCGCCGGACGAGACGATCACGGTGCAGCCGCTCAAGTCGTTCCCGGTGATCAAGGACCTCGTGTGCGACGTGTCCTGGAACTACCGCCAGAACAAGCGCATCCCGAAGTTCAAGCCGCGCGCCAGGGAGGCGGACGGCACGCACCGGATGTATCAGGAGGACGTCGATCGCGTGCAGGAGTTCCGCAAGTGCATCGAGTGCTACTTGTGCCAGGACACCTGCCACGTCATCCGCGATCGCGATGAAGGCACCATCAAATCCGACGGCAAAGCCGTCGGTGGCGCGTTCGTTGGTCCGCGCTTCATGATCCGGCTGGCGAGCCTCGAGATGCATCCCCTCGACGACGACGACCGCATCCCGGAGATCAAGAAGGAGTTCGGGTCGGGCATGTGCAACATCACGCGGTGTTGCACAGAGGTCTGCCCCGAGCACATCAACATCACCGACAACGGCATCATCCCGCTCAAGGAGCGCGTGGTGGACCGGTTCTACGATCCTGTCGCGATCCTGGGCCGCAAGCTGTTCGGTATCCGCAAGCGCACCAAGACGCGGTCCGAAGAGAAGTAACGTCGAGGGCGGGATGAGTGGGTTCGAGCTGAAGACGATCTCGGCGGATGGGATTCCACATGCGCTCGAGAAGGCAGAGCGCTACCGACTGCTCAACGATCCTGCCCAGGCCGAGAGCATCGACCGCGACATCCTCGCGGTCGACGCCGACAACCAGGATGCACTGCGGTCGCTGATCCTCGCGCTCACCGACCAGTTCGGCACGCACGCCGCGGCTGGTTCGGCGCGCGAGGCGCGCACGCACATCACCCAGCTCACGGACGAGTACGAGCGCGCCTACTACACGGGCATCGTGTACGAGCGCGAGACGCGCAGCTATCTCGAGCGCAAGAACGTCGTGCGGTCCGCCGCCTACGACGGGTTTCGCCACGCGATGGAGTGGTACGAGCGCGCGGAGGCGCTGCGGCCGTCGGGCAACGTCGATGCGGTGCTGCGCTGGAACAGCTGCGTGCGCTCGAGCGCGAGAGGCTCGAGCCTGACGCGCGCGAGCCCGAGATTCCGCTCGAGTGAGCTGTTAATTACCTGCGCACCGCCTTCGGCGCTGCTGCGCGGTCCGGCAGAGCCGGACCTTGCTAGTTCAGCGACGTGTTGTCCGCGGGCCTGCTCAGCTCGTAACTGACGTGGGTCGAGTGCCGGTGTCTGCCCGGACGATTGATCTCGGTTCCGAACGTCACGAGCATGCCGGGTAGCCACATCACGATCGTGTCCTTGATCGGTCCGGAACCGTTGACCCAGGTCCCGTTCGTGCTGCCAGAGCGACCGCCGCCCTTCAGCGTGCCGTAGTCGCAGAAGAGCGGCATGCGGTCACCCATGATGATCAGACCGTGCTCGCGTGACACCAGAGGATCGAGGATCTGCACGTCCTGGCTGGGATGCCGGCCGATCCGGATCACGTCCACGCGGTCTGGATCATCGAACCGGTACAGCGGCACTGTCGCGAGCACCACGGGTTCGCCGTCCACGGCGCGCGTGCCACGCGCGAGCGGCGCGGGCTGCAGACGCTGGACACCCGGCGCCGCCGGATCGCACCACTCGACCTTGACGATCGCTACCGGCTCGCCACGTCGCTCGGGCTGCGGCCCGCTCTCGCTCTCGGCGAGGTGCGCGAGGATCTCGTCCTTGCGCGCGGTCCCCATCTCGAGCTCTTTCAGCAGGCGAAGGCCAAGGGTCGTCCGGGGCACGTCCGATCATCGCACGGCGACCGGTGCTACGCTGCGCGCGATGTCGCCGTCCTCATCGCCGCGCACACCCAAGGCCACCTACGAGCTGGTGCTCCTGCCCGGTGATGGAATCGGTGCAGAGGTCATCGCCGATGCGCGCGCACTCCTCGAGGTCGTCGGGCCAGCGATCGGCGTCACGTTCGCGCTCGACGAGATTGCCTGCGGCGGCAAGTTCTACCTCGAACACGGCAAGCGCGACTGGCCCGAAGGTGCCGAGGAGCGGTGCCGCGCTGCGGATGCGGTGTTGCTCGGTGCGGTCGGCTGGAACGGCCCCGACGGTGCGCCGCTCACTATGGCAGACGGAAAGATGGCCGGCTGGTCGCCCGTGATCGGCAACCGGATGAAGCTCGACCTCTACGCGAACATCCGGCCGGTGAAGTGTCTGCCCGGCATGAAGCACGGCATCTCCGGTCAGTTCACGTCGGTGTGGCGGCCCGACAAGGTCGACATGGTGATCATTCGCGAGAACACCGAGGGCCTCTACTCGGGCATCGGCGAGCGCGATGCAACGCGCGCGACCGACGTCCGCGTGATCACGCAGCGAGCGTCGGAGCGCGTGATTCGCAAAGCGTTCGAGGTGTCGCGCGAGCGCGAGCGCGGTGCGCCCGCCGACGGCAAGAAACGCGTGACCTGCATCGTGAAGCACAACGTGCTGCAAGGCTGCCGACTGTTCCTCGACGTCTATCGCCAGGTCGCCAAAGACTTTCCCGACGTCGAGCAGGACGTCGCGATCGTCGATGCGTTCGCGATGTTCGTGCTCACACAGCCCGAGCGCTACGACGTGTGCGTGACGACGAACATGTTCGGCGACATCCTGACCGACCTCGCATCGGTCATGCAGGGCGGCATGGGGATGGCCGTGGGCTGCAACGTCGGCGACGACCACGCGATGTTCGAGCCGATCCACGGCTCGGCCCCTCCCCTCGCCGGCAAGGACCGCGCGAATCCGATGGCGATGCTCATGGCGACCGCCGAGGCGCTCGGCTGGCTCGCGTCGCGTCACGGTGATGATCGCCTCGCGCGTGCGCGGCGTGCGATCGAGGATTCGATCGCGTCGATCGTCGAGCGCGGTGAGCCACTGACCGGTGACATCGGTGGCAGTGCGACCCGCAGTGCGGTTGCAGCGGCGATTCGCGACGACGTTGCCCGCCGCCTCGCGCACTGATCGACTCCGCGCCGCCTTCGGCGCCGCTGCGCGGGCCGGCAAAGCCTGCCCTTGCGATCGCGGCCCGGTGGAGCGCTGGCATCTGGATGCCTGCGATCGCAGCACGCAGCTTGAGGTCGCGTAGCTTCGTGACGCCGCGGACCACCATGCTGCCGAGCGCGACCGGCGCGAGCACCGGAAACGCGATCGAACCGCCGGCGATCATGGCCGTGATGAACGCCCAGTCGCGACCGTTCACCATCTTCATGTCGCGGTATCGCAACAGCTCGCGGACCAGCTCCACGGGAGCGACCATCGATGTCCCGCACTCGCTGCACGCGCTGGCCGGCGGCTGGAGCAGCCGGCACTGGACACAGCAGAACGTCGAGGAGTGTTCCACGCCGCTTCGAGTCTGCTATAAGAGCGGCCGCAGCGCTCGCTCCGTCAAAATCGCCGGGATGGAGAAATGGTAGACTCGGGGGTCTCAAAAGCCCCTTCCCCTTAAAGGAGTGTCGGTTCGAGTCCGACTCCCGGCACCGAAAACTAAAAGGGCCAGACAAGCGTCTGGCCCTTTCAGCGATCAGGAAAGCCTGATCATCCGGTGCTGAGCATTGGCCGCGGAAGCGACCGATGTTCGGCAGCCGGACGCGGATTACATGGCGCCGCCAGCGGGAGCCGCCGAGCCGTCGGCCGAGCCTGCCGCCGCCGAGCCGTCGCCCGCCGGAGCCGCCGAACCAGCCATGTCACCGCTCGCCGGAGTCGCAGCAGGCTTCTTCTTGCCACAGCCAGCGAGCGCGGCCGACACCACAAACATAGCAATCGCGATTTTCTTCATACTCTATAGTCCTCTGTTGGTTTGTTTCCGCCGCGCCAGCGAATGCCAGCCAGCAAAAATTGGTTACTTCGCGGGCGTCCCGTAGGCCGCGCCGCCGTAAGTGGTGCCACCGGTCGCGCCGCCCGCGCCCTCGGTCGTGTTCTGGGTCTCGGTCGTCGTGTTGGTCGGAGTGGCGGCGGGCTTCTTCTTGCCGCAAGCCATCAACGAGGTGACGAGAACGAGCGCACAGATAATCTTGGTCATTGGAAAATCCCTCGGTTGGTTCAGTCGGGGGTGATCTCGGCGAGTGCCGATGTGAGCTCGCCGCGAGCATGCTGATCGCCGCGGCGCGAGGCAACTTCAATGCCCTGCTGATAAATCGCCGCGGCCTCGTCTTTGCGTCCGAGCGCGACCAAGGTGCCCCCGGCCATCAGATAGGTAGCAACGTAGTCGGGGAACTTGGTGATCAGCTCCTCGAACACAGCCCATGCCTCCGCAAGCTCGCCGAGCCCTTTGTGCTCCATCGCAAGCCCGTACCGGGGGAACGGGTCCGCCGGCGACTTGGAAATGAAGCTGCGAAAGGTGGCAATGCGGTCCATAAGCAAACGAAGCCGAACTTCAACGCGCTGTACCGTCAGTACTTACAGCAGCGGAACCGATATCTCAGGGTTCGGTCCCAAATGCCAGTGCTACAACGACATTTTGTGAGC
>JAYVWH010000693.1:0-3341 GCA_043786265.1 Kofleriaceae bacterium
CCGAAGGGGCGTAGCTCGTTCCGTTCGACGACGGTGAAGTCGACGACTGCAGGTTTGACGAACGAGTTGGTTTACTCCGGGCGTAGCTCCAAACCAGCCGGAGGACTCGGTGGCTCGGTCGCACTCCGCCAGGGCGTCGACGCCTATGCGGTCGCCGCCAGTGCTGACTACACGGGCTATCGCTTCACGTCAGCGGCCACCACGACGACATCCGTGGGCCAGGATCGCGGCGGCCACATCTCGCAGACAACTTCCGCAGAGGTGGCGACCGCATTCGTGTTTGCCGGTGGTCGAATGACGTGGTCGCGCCCGATCTTCGGCAGCTTCGCGATCGTGGCCGCCAACGATACGATCGATGGCCACACGATCGGCGTCAACCCCGCTCTCGGCGGTTACACGACGGCGGACGACGCGTTGGGGCTCGCGGTCGTTCCAAACCTCGAGCAGTATCGTGTCAACAACCTGAGCGTCGAAGCGCCCACGCTTCCGCTCGGCTATTCGCTCGGTCCGGCGAGCTACACGGTGTTGCCGACGTACAAGAGCGGCACGTTGGTCGTTGTTGGCGAGCGTGGAACGGTCTTCGTGCGCGGCGTGCTCCAGCGGGCCGACGGCACACCCATCGCCCTTGCGACGGGCGAGGTGCAGTCACTCGACGTGCCGACACAGCCACCCTCGGCGCTGATGACGAATCGCGCCGGCCGGCTCAGCGCACAAGGGCTTTCGCCCGGCCGCTATATGATCCGATTCGCCGGCGAAGCCGAGTTTGAGCTCACGATTCCTTCGAAGGCGCACGGCGTGTTCGATCTCGGAACTCTCAAGCTGAGATGATCGAGCCAATGGCGGCGGCTTGAAACCGTGCTGCCCCTGGAACTACAGTGCTCCAATGGTGCAACCGGAGGACAGTAGAGAGTCGGCGGCGGGTCGCCAACCAGCGACGTTCATCCTCGATGTGGTCGGTGATCTATCCCGGCCACGTGTGTCGAGCTCGATGCGGGTCTTCTTTGGAGGCGATCGACGCGCTCGTCAGGGTTGCGACCGGCATCAGCACGAGGTTACCGCCGGTGCCGACGATGCTCGTGCGCGCCGCGACGATCGTCGCACCTGGGTGCGGTCGTGACTGGGCAGTCCGTCGCGCTACTGAAGTATGCAAACCTTAGCCGAGCCCGCTGGGTCGAGAGTGCTCTTCTCCACGCAGTTGTACCCATCGCGGCAATCGCCGGCGTCGGCGCACTCGAGCACGCAGATCCCGCTGTCCTCCTGAATGCAGGCCGCTCCATCAGGACAGTCCGCCTGCTTCGTACAGTCTTTGATACAGCTACCCCCCGGGAAGTCCGTGTCGACAGCACACTTCGAGCCGTCAGCGCACGAGCCCGACGGACCGCCGGATGTCGTGCAGCTTCCGCCGACGACGCTGCCCTCCTTGCCAACACCGGAGCTGCCACACGCGGCCAAGAGTGCAACGAGCAGGACGAGTCTCGACATGATGCAAGTGGATTCCACTAGAAGCCCGTGACCTTGTAGATGCGGCCATGCGTGACGCCAGCGGATGGGACCGTGAGGATGAACATCGTGCCGGCCGTCACCGTGAGGTCGATCGGGGTGTTGCGCAGGTAGGTGGCAGCGCGCTGTCCACCGGTCGCTGTCACCGACTCGATCATGCGGCTTCCTTGCGACGCCACGAGCAGCGTGTCCTTGAACGCCGATGCGCCGCCGGTGAGCCACTCCATCCCGTACGGCGTGTCGATGCCGGCGAGCGCGGTCACTGCGCCGGTCGTTCGGTTGACCCGCGAGACGCGATCGTTGCCGAAGTCAGACACGTAGAGCTCGCCCGTAGGGCCGAGGGCAATACCGCGGGGCGAATCGAAGCTGTCCTGTACCGAGACTGCCGCCCCCTGCGAGCTGGCCGAGCACGTCGCGATCCGCTGCAGATTCCTGTCTTGCCCATCCACCGTCAAGATCCCGAGCGTTGCGTCGAACACGACGTGATACGGATCTTGCGGCTGCTGCTGGGTTGCATCGACGCATGCGGTGGCTGTCGTGTAAGCGGTGCCGCTCCACGTCAGGCGCACGATGCGGTTCTGCCGATCGGTGATATAGAGGTTGTCGCTGGTCGCGTCGACCGCGACACCTTCGAGCTCGCCCTGGCCCACATAGATCGGCGTGGCATCGATTACTCCCGTCGTCGGGTCGATGCGCCAGACGCACGATGGAGCGCACGCACCAGTCGCGGTGACGTCGGCGACGTACAGCTTGTTGTCCTTCGCGGACAGGGAGATCGATCGCGGATCCGACAACTGCGTGGCGCTGCCGTCGACGAATTGCGATCCCATGAGGCCGGGCGGTGTTGCGATCGTGATCGCCGGATCGACCGTGAGCGTCAGCGGCATCGCCACGGCGATGTTGCCGGAGAGGTCAGTGGCGAGGGCGTACAGCTTCACGGTGGGACCTGTGGTCGCATCGAGCGGAACCGTCATGCGAAACGTGACGGTCGTGTCTTGCGAGCCGCTGGCGACCACGGTTTCGCGCGCGCCGTTGTTGATGGTGCCGTCACTGTCGAGAATCACCTGGCTGATTCCGATCTCGTCGGTGACCTTGACGGCAACTTCGAGTGGCAGCCCCGGGCCGATGTGAAGATCTGTCGTCGGCGGTAAGATCTCGACAACGGGCGGTGTCCGGTCGAGCACCGTGAAGGTCGCCGTGCCCGTGATGCCATTCGCCGATTGGACGGTCACCGTTCCGACGCCGTCCCAGCGAAGATCGGTGAGCATCAGCTCGAAGACGCCACGCTCGTTCGTCTTGCCGTCGACGGCCGGCACATCGTGAGGTGTGCCGTTGCGGTCGGTGTAAGTAACGCTGAGGTGAACCGCCTCGTCGGCCAGCGGCGTCGCCCCCGCCGCGACGAGTGCGGATACCGTGGTCGAGCCCTTGAGTGAGGAGATCAGGGAAGGTGCGAGATCGACCTCGACCGCATCGGGAGCACCAGTGCATGCTGCGAGGACGGAAGCGAAGGCGAAGCAATAGTTAGGCATGATGCTCCTGGAAGTGAAAGCTAGTGGGAGAGGAACCAGCGCGCGCCGACGACGAGCTGGATGAAGAGCGGGCTTGCTTGCGTGTGGGGACAGACCGAGTACGGGCCGCTCGCAAGTGAGCAGCTCGTCGTTCGCTTGACGTCTACACCGGGCGCGAGCTCCGCGTAGAACTGCATCCGACCTCGCTCGAGTGCGACGGCTGCAGATGCCCGAAGCCCGTAGTGCGAGTCGGGGAGCTCGTCCACGGACATCGCTTCGTAGCCGTGATGATAGTAACGACCACCGAGGCCGACCCGGACGGGCATGTCCGGG
>JAYVWH010000694.1:0-3645 GCA_043786265.1 Kofleriaceae bacterium
TCGTGGGCGAACGTCTCTGTGAGACCGTCGACGTACGCGCCGGCGAGCGCGTCCTCGATGTAGCCGCCGGCAATGGCAATGCATCGCTGGCCGCCGCTCGTCGGTGGTGCAAGGTCACCGCCACGGACTATGTCGGCGCACTCCTCGAGCGTGCCAAGGAACGAGCGGCCGCCGAGCGCCTCTCGATGGAATTCAAGGAGGCCGACGCGGAGGCCCTACCGTTTGCCGACGATAGCTACGACGTCGTGCTGTCGACGTTCGGCGTCATGTTCACGCCGAATCAGGAGCGCGCCGCTGCCGAGCTTGTGCGCGTGTGTCGCAAAGGTGGGCGGATCGGTCTCGCGAACTGGACGCCGGAAGGCTTCATCGGCCAGCTGTTCAAGACGATGGGCAAGCACGTGTCGCCTCCGGCCGGCATCAAGTCCCCCGCGTTGTGGGGAACCGAGTCGCGACTTGCCGAGCTGTTCGCGGGCAACGACATCAAGACCACGCGTCAGCACTTTCACTTCCGGTACCGGTCGACGGACCACTGGCTCGAGGTCTTCAAGACTTACTACGGCCCCACCCATCGGGCATTCGCCGCACTCGATGCGCCGAAGGCGGCCGCGCTGCAGGCCGACATCGTCGAGCTGCTCACGCGCATGAACCGCAGTGGCGATGAAACGCTGATCGTGCCCAGCGAGTATCTCGAGGTCGTCGTCACGAAACGCTAGCGGAACAACCACGTCGAGCATGGCGACCGCGCCGAATCCGCACAGGTCGTTCGGCGCACTGGCAACTCGACTGGCGACTGCGCCGAGTTGTCACGCCCGGGCGGCGCGGAAGCCCCAGATTCCAGCGGGTTGCGGTCAAATGACGCGGTACGTCGTTTGCTCCAGTCGCGGCCATGAACGTTCGCTTTGCTCTGCTCGCTTCACTCGCCGCGTGCGCCGCCGAAAAGGTCGACCTGGATCCATCGTCGATCAATGCGATCGACATCAACGAAGGCAAGGAGGACTCGCTCCGGTTCCCGACCGTCAAGGGCACGCTCGCGATGGGCCAGTCGACCACGGGCCGCGTCTCGAAGGCGAAGTCGTATCACGCGTACGACTTCAGCTACGACGGAGCGCCGGGCCAGGTCCGCGTCGATGCACGTTCGACCGCGGGTCGCGATCTCGTGCTTGCCGCGTATCGCCGCAGCGGATCGACCTGGGTTCTCGACACCTGGAACGACGATTGCGGCGACGGCACGCTGAACGCCTGCCTCGCGCTGCCGTCGACGACGGACACCTACCGCTTTGTGGTCACGACGTACGACGCGCTCAGCGGTTCGCCGACCATCGCGAACTACGCGCTCGAGATCAGCTGCGCGGACGGTGGTTGCCTCTCGCAAGGATGCGGCGGGCTCGCGGGGCTGCAATGCGGCGCCGGTGAATACTGCGCCTACGCGCTCGACGCGATCTGCGGCGCGGCCGATCAGATGGGCACGTGCGAACCGATGCCCCAGTTCTGCAGCGCTCAGTACGAGCCGGTCTGCGGCTGCAACGATCAGACGTACGGCAACGCCTGTGAAGCTGCCGCAGCAGGCGTCGCGGTCAGCGCGCTGGGCGAGTGCTCGGTTGCTTGCGGTGCACGCGCCGGTGACACCTGCAGCCCGGATCAATTCTGTCGGTTCGAGCGCATCGCGATCTGCGGCCAGGCCGATGCCCAGGGTGTGTGCGAGTCGCGCCCGTCGGTCTGCACCGCGAACGTCGCGCCGGTCTGCGGTTGCGACGGTCAGACGTACAGCAACGAGTGCGCCGCGAGCGTCGCGGGTACCGGCGTGCTGCACGACGGCGCTTGCCCGTAGTCAGCGCACTGGCTGGGAGTCGAGGGCGACATCGATCCCCTGTGGGACGCCCGGCACGCCCGGCATGGGCGCCGCGCATAGTAGCAGTGAGCCCTTCAGCGACGCGCCGGTCGCGCCGTTCCACGAGCTTTCGTCGATGATCTGTTCAAGGATGAGTTGCTCGCAGTACACACTCGACACGCATCTGCTCCGCGTCGAACAGGATGTCACCCGCGTCGACGCGCAGCCGGTATCGAGGGCCGCCCAGATGCTCGGCCGCGCCTTGTGGTCGCTTGAAGCTCACGTGCTCACAGCTGCCACTGACCGTCAGGTCTCGTCCCTCGAGCAGCAGCTGAAAATCTGTGTCCCACACGGGAGAGTAGCCAAAGCCCCGCTCGCGCCAGCGGTGCTCCCAGCGTGCGACGACACGAGACTCGCCGAGCTGTGTGAAGATGACCTCTTCGACGCCGGGGTCACCGCGTCGCCGAAGGGGCCAGGAGCGCGGGTCGACTTGGTTTGATTCGACTCGCTCCCAGTGGGAAAGCCGCTCGCCAATGACGTCGGGCAATCTGGTCCGCCGTTCGAACAACTGCTCGAGCTCGTCGGCGTGGTCCTGGCGAAACGGAGGATAGAGCAGGTTGTCGTCGAGCATCTGCAGCTCGGTCTCCACGTCGGTGACGGACGCGAGCGCCCGCGCTGCGTGGTCGGGTAGGGACGCCCCGAGATCTTCGAACACCTGGCACGCCGGCATGGCAAGCCACGTCCCGTCGAGGAGTGTCACGGTGAGGGTGTCGTTGCGCAGCTTCAGGGTCGCGTGGTGGCGCACGCCGGTACCGGCCTCGTCGTCACCCCAGTAGTAAACCGTCACGAAGTCCTCGTGTAGAAGCGCGCCGAGGTCGAGCGCCTCGGGGGCGCCGTGGAGCTCGATGGCGACCATGTGGGGCATGTCGTCGGGTATGGCGGCGCGAAGCGCCTCGATCCCCTCGTCGCCCTCGAAGCGCCAGGTATCGCCGTCGAAGTGCACGCGCGGCCGGGTCACAGAATGAGCGTACCGCAGCTGAGCGCGCGAACGTCTCGCGTCAGCGCTTTCGGCGGTTGCGCGTGCCGGCTCGTCTCGAGCGGGTACTGCGTGGATGGAGCTCGATGCGTCCGCCGAGGTCTTTCAGCTGGTTAGAAAGGCACGCCGGACGCTCGTTGCCAAAGCTGATGTATCGTCTACAATACATTATTGGTTTTGATACAATTCGCTCAGGATGGCGAAGTGGACGGTAAACATCACCGACGAGGCGTCGAAGGTGTTCGGAAGCAAAGCGCTGACGACAGACGACAGGATCGTGATCCAAAAATGGGCAGAGCTCGTGCGTGATCAGGGACCGGAAGCGATCACGAACCGGCCCGGCATGTGGGCAGATCATGCGTTGTACGGTGAATGGCGTGGACATCGCGCTTCGAGCTTCAGCCATTCAGGTCGAATCATCTACAAGGTCCAAGAGAAGGTCGTCATCGTTACAGTGGTTCGCATCACCACGGATCACGACTATCGGAGGAAGAAATGAAGAATTTTTTTGATCTTTCGCAGGTCGAGGCAACGCCCGGACAGATCGTCCGCGCGTTTCGCACAAACTTTGGCCTCACCCTGAAAGAGCTCGAGCAGGTCACCGGCATCAACTACACAAATCTGTCGGCGATCGAACACGATCGAATTGACGTAGGGGTGCGACGGGCTGTTCTTCTAGCTGCCGCGTTTGGGATCGAACCTCAGCAGATTCTATTCCCTCACGGCTACGTGCGCCCTGAGCATCGCGACGCTGAACGAGTGCGTACACGAGCAAAGCGCC
>JAYVWH010000695.1:0-2436 GCA_043786265.1 Kofleriaceae bacterium
GGAGTGCCTCGAGCACGAGGCCAGCGCGACGACGAATCCCAAGGATCGGCTGCGCCTGTTCGATGCGCTCGGCGACATGGCGCTCGACGTCCTTGGCGACCCGGCGCGCGCCGAACGCTGCTGGATGCAGATCGCCGGCGCGGGTAGCACGGTGGTCCTCGACAAGCTGCTCGCCCTGCAACGCAAGCGCGGTGCAACTCGCGAGCGCGGCGAGACCTGCCTGCAGCTCGCGGCTCTGCAGACCGAATCGCGCCGGATCAAGGAGCTCACCGAAGAGGGTGCCGAGGCCCTGATGGCGGGCGGTGAGCTCGCGCGCGCGAGCACGATCGCGATCGACCTGATGGCGCGGCATCCGCGCGATCCAGACACCGTCGCGTGTGCCACCGCAGTGGCCGTCGCCGCTGGAGATCCGTCGCGCGTGGCGAGCTGGCTGCGGCCCACGCTCGCGGCGTGGGATGCGGCCGGCGATCGAGGCGATCAGGATCCGCGCCGCGCGAATCTCTGGCGCCGCCTCGGCGATGCCGAGCGAGACCTCGGCAACGAACACGCGGCACTCGATGCATATCGCCGTGCCGTGCTGGTCGCTCCGGAATCCGACGGAGCGCTCGCCGCGCGCCGTGGCCTCGTCGAGCTCGCCGCCACCACGGGCAAGCCCCAGGACTCCGCGCTGTTCGCGCTCGTCGAGGCCGTTCAGGATCCGTTCGACGTGCTCGCGTGGGCGCGCAACCTTTCGCGCAGCGATGGCGTCGAGGATGCGCGCGCTGCCTACGAGCTAGCCCGCGCGCTCGGTGCTCGGCTGTCGGCCGAGGACGAGACGTTTCTCGAGCGCCACCCGCCGCGGATCATGGCCTCCGACGAGGGCTACACCGCGACACTCGATGCCGCCGCGCGCGCCGAGCTGATCGATGACGACGACGATGCTCCGATCGGCGAACTGATGGACATCCTCGCCGAGGCCGCATCGCTGATCTGCCCCAGCGCGAACGCAGCGCTGGTCGAGGCCGACCTGATGCAGGCCAAGCGGCTCCCTGCCTCGAGCGACGCCGCCACCGCAGCTGTGTATCCACAGCTGGTCAAGGCACTCGGCGGTCCGCCGACACTGCTGTTTGCGAGCACGCGGAGCAACGCACGCGATGTCACCCTGCTGCTCGCGCAGCCTCCCGTCGTCGTCATCGGCCCGCGCCTCGCCTCGGTGCGCGCGGGCTCGCGGAGCGATCTCGATCTGGATGGCGATGCCGGCCTCCGCTTCGAGCTCGGCCGGATCGTCGAACTGTCACGGCCGCGCCGGCTGTTCGCCGGTGGTAACGACACCGCGAGCTTCGCGCGCCTGATCGCGGGTCTGCGTCGGGCATTCGGACCGCCGAGCGATCAGCCGGTGGATCGCGAGATCGCCGGAGAGGCCGATCGGCTGCGCTCGAAGCTCTCGGTCGTGCTCCGCCAGAAGATGACGGACCGGCTCGCCACGATCGGGCGGCTCGATCCGGATGCCTACGTCGCGGCCTGTCACCGCGCCGCCGATCGCGCGGGCCTCCTGCTGTGCGGCGACATCGGCGTCGCGGTGCGGCTCGCCGGTGGCCCCAGCGTCGCCGGTCACCTCGTCAAGCTCGCCTCGTCTCAGCGCTATCTCGCCGCGCGCAAGAAGCTGCGCGCTCGCGGCACCGACGACACCACGAATCCGTTCACCCGCGATCGTTAGTCGCGGAACACCACGCCATCGTAGTCGGCGGCGGAGAACGGGAGATCGAGGCGCGGCAGCCGTGGGTGGACGGACCGGTACGGGTGCTCGCTTCGCGTGAACCGCGTCGGGTAGTAGTTCGCGGCGAACATCGTCTCGCACGCACGCAGCCAGGGATCGGCGATCGCTGCGAGCCTCCCCGCGAGCGCAATATCGACGCACGACGCGATCCACGCGGCGACCTTGCCATCGTCGAAGTCCGACTCGGGTACTCCGTCATCGAACAGCTCGTCGTTCGGAGTCGGGTCATTTCCGCCGAGCCACAGCGACACCTCGCCGAGGCGTGCGAACGGATCCACGGCAATGCCGTCGAGCCACACCTTGAAGTGCAGGTGCGAAGGCTCGCCGAGCAACGTGCTCGGGAAGTCGACGCCCGACGCGCCCGACAGTGCGATCGGCTGGCCCCGCGCGACCTCCTCGCCAACGCTGACCAGGCTGCACGCGAGGTGACCTGACGTGGTGCACAGTCCGTCGCCGTGATCGAGCATCATTTCGAGGCCGCCACGGTTGTACTCGCTGGTCACCACCGCCACGCGGCCCGCAGCCGGTGCAACGACACTCGTGCCGGGCGGCGTGACGAAGTCGGTGCCGTTGTGACTGTCGTAGGTCAACGTGCGGTTGTACAGCGGCACCCGCCTGCCGTAGGGGGTCAGCGACGGATGGGACTCCATGTGGCCATCTAGCGAGAACCCCACGCGGCC
>JAYVWH010000696.1:0-3283 GCA_043786265.1 Kofleriaceae bacterium
ATTCCAAATCCCGCGTGAGAGCACGAAGGCCCCTCGAGGCGCGGAACATGACACGTAGGGCCAGAGTCAGAGACAAGCTGAGATGAACACTCGTCTGTATGTTGGAAACCTTTCGTTCAACTCGAACGCCGATAGCGTCCGCACTGCCTTCCAGGAGTTCGGCACGGTCTCGGACGTCCACCTCGTGACCGATCGTGAAACGGGCCGCTCGCGCGGCTTCGCGTTCGTGACGATGGGCACTGCTGAAGAGGCCGCCAAGGCCATCGAAAGCATGGACGGCAAGACCCTCGACGGTCGCCCCCTTCGCGTCAACGAGGCTGAGCAGCGCCAGCAGCGCGGCGGCGGCGGTGGCGGTGGCGGTGGCTTCCGTGGCGGCGGCGGTGGTGGCGGCTTCCGTGGTGGCGGCGGCGGTGGCGACTGGGGTGGCGGCGGCGGTGGCGGCGGTGAGGGCGATCGTGGCCGTGGCCGTGGCCGTGGTGGCCGTGGCGGCGGCGGCGGTGATCGCTGGTAATCAGCTCGCTCTCGTAACCGAAAACAAAATCAGCCGGTCTCCCTCGCGGGATGACCGGCCTTTTTTTGATGGGGAGCGAGGCTACTGGGCCATCGCGTCGTCGGCGCTGCCCGCTGCCATGCGCGGACCGTAGAACCGCATGCTCGCGATGACCATCGTGGCCTTGGGGCCGCTGACGGCGAACCGGCCCGTGACATCGAGGCCCCACTTGAGGCTCGCCACACCAAGGCCGCCCGAGACGTAGGTCGCGCCGAGGCCATTGTCGCGCAGGCCGCCGACACGGAGCGGGAAGGCAGTCTGCCCGTTGCCCGAGCGGATGAACAGCTCGGCGCCGCCGCCGTAGCGCGCGGAGTGGTCGTTGTCCTCGAGCTTCCACCGCGCGTCGAACGATACGGCGAGCGTCGGTATCGGACGCGCGAGCACGCCGCCGCCGATGGCACGCGGGAACTCTGGCGAGTCCGCGCCCCACAGGTTCTGCGCGGACCCACCGACGTTGATCATGTCGGTGATTCGCAGCGTCATTCCGAGGTCCCAGTTCCAACCGCTCGAGTTGGTGTCGGGCATCCCCTCGTCCTTGAAGTTGAAATACTTCACGCCCGATCCGAGGAACACGCGCGGCGTCACTGGATAGCCGAAGGTGAGCCCGCCGAGGTGGGTGCGCCGATGCATCGACACGCCGGCCATGTCGGGGTCTGCGCCGGAGTAGTTGTAGTAGAAGCAGCCGGGCGCCGCGTTGGTCGAGTCGCACGCGGAGACGCCAACGAGCGACGCCTGATCGGTTGCGCGGTAACCATAGCCGCCCTCGAACACGAGCTCGCGAGTGAGTGGCAGGCCAGCCGGGTTGAGCCCGATCGAGCTCGAGCCCGTCGCTCCACCACGCATCGCTTCGCCCACGGCGATCTCGCGCGGGCCCAGCGAGTCGACGAGCGCATCGCCTTCCGCATGGGCACTGCCAACCAGCGCCGAGATGAGGATCAGACAGCCGCGGACTCGCATGGACCCAGTGTTGGCGCGGTTTTCTCCCATGCGCAAGAAACCGTTCTAGACGTGCCAGAACGTCAATGGACGCGATCGGTTGCGTGAACGTCGCACGCACAGCGGCGACGTCCAGCTGGCATCTGTGCTGCACCGCTGTCGAACATGAAGAACACTATCGATGCACTCGAATTGCTAACGATGCGACCGCTTCGAGCATCGCGCTGTGTGGAACGCGTCCGAGGCGCGCGTCGCGCTGCAGCTCGTGTCGCGGATCGGCCAGGAAGTCACTGTCGCCGGGGAGCGAGTCGGGTTTGCCGCGGACGAGCCGATTCTGACGCAGTACGCGTACAAGCACTCGCTGCATGCGATGCGGGCACTCCTGGGCGCCGCAGGTTGGTCACCGGTCCACGTGTTCACCGCGCACGAGCAGTCCGTCCGGCTGTGGCTGTGCGAGCCGCGTGGTGTATAGAAACGCATGGCCAAGTCCGATTCCGCGCTCGTCAACGCCGCGGCCGTTTTCGACTCGGAGCTCGTCACCTACTCCCGGCTGGGTGATGTATTTCTCAAGACGCCGCTGGATACGCTCAAGCATCTCGAGCGCGCGAATCAGACACTCGGCGAGCTCGCCGATTCCGAGCAGCGACTCCAAGATTCCGGCAAGCAGCTGATCGAGGCGCTCACCGGTGCGCGCCAGCGCCAGGAGCAGCTCTCGCAAAGTGTCATCGACTACGCGCCGACCGTTCAGGCACGCAATCAGAAGCTGCGCGATCTGATGGGCTCGATGGGGGCACTCGCGGCCGATGTCTCGCAGCTCAACACGATCGTCACCGGTAAGAATGGTGATGCGCAGGAGGCGGCAGCGACCGACGCCGATCCGGCCGACGTCTCGACTAAAGTTCTCGCGTTGTCCGAGCTCGCCGACCAGCTCGCGGGCGAATGCCGCCAGGCCGACTTCGTCGAGCTTGCGGAGCAAGCGCACGCGCTACACCAGCGACTCAAGGCGATCGGGACGAAGCTACAGAAGGCCAGCGGCAACTAACTCCCGCGCGCATCGGAGCGAGATCGTGCGCGAGCCTGGGTGAGGCGGTCTAACCCTACGCTTTTAGACGGAAATTAGGGTAAGGTCCGGTTGAATTCCGGACCCGTCCGGCCGTCGAAAGGTTCTATGCGTCTACGTAGCGCACTTGCTGGTCTCCTGTTTGCGAGCTGCACGATCCAAGGATCGAGCCCGCCGCCCCGGTACGGCTACCAGAATCAGCCGCCGCCTCCCAACTACACACAGACGCAGCCGCCGCCGCCGGTCACACCGCCGCCGTATACGCCGCCCGCGCCTGAGCCCGTCTACTACGACGAGCCCGGCTACACCGACGTCAACGTCAGCTTCGGTGGCGACGCGGTGTGGAGCGTCGACGTCTTTTACGATCAGCTCGATGCGTACGGCACCTGGTACAACGACCAGACCTACGGTTGGGTGTTCGTTCCGACGACGACCGGCTATCAGCCGTACGCGAACGGATACTGGAAGTACTCCGACTACGGGATGCTCTGGGTCTCGTACGACGCGTTCGGCTGGGCGACGGACCACTACGGTCGCTGGGTCTACTTGAACCGTTGGGTATGGGCCCCGGATCTCACGTGGGGGCCGTCCTGGGTGCAGTGGCGCGAAGGTGACGGCTACTGTGGTTGGGCACCGACCGGCTACACGAGCGACGCGTACGTTCCCGACGATCACTGGCGCTTCGTGAAGGCTGGCGATCTGTTCGCGACCGACATCGCGCGCCGGTTCCTCGGCAG
>JAYVWH010000697.1:0-2848 GCA_043786265.1 Kofleriaceae bacterium
CGTGACCGCGGATGTCCTCGTCGTCGGCGTACCGGGCGACCTGGTGTTTCCGTTCCCGCTCCAGCACGAGCTGTATCGCGAGCTGCAGGCCGCGGGCGCGAGCGCTTCGCTGTGGAAGCTCGACTCCGAATTCGGCCACGATGCGTTCCTCGCTGACCAGGACAAGCTCGCCGAGGTGCTGCGTGGGTCCGGCTTCCTCGCCGACGGCACGCCGCAGGCACGCGCTCCATTCGTCGGACTCGGGGCCCGCCCCGTGCGAGAGATCCGGATCGGCATGATCGGCTGCGGCACCGTCGGCCATGGCGTGCTCGACCTGATCGACAAGCAGCGCGCCCAGCTCGCCGAGCGCTACGGTGTCCGGTTCCGTGTCACCCACATCGCGGTGCGCGATGTCGACAAGGCGCGCGGCCCGCTCGCGGCAGGCATCCCGCGCACCGCACGCGCGCTGGATCTGATCGCAGCCCCCGATGTCGACGTGATCGTCGAGGTTGCCGGCGGCGACGAGGTCGAATCGGCACTGACGGCGGCACTCGCGGCGGGCAAGCCGGTCGTCACCGCGAACAAGGCCCTGCTCGCGAAGAAGCTTGCCGCGCTCGGCGTGCTCGCGCAGCGCACGGAGACACCGCTGTTGTGCGAAGCAGCAGCCGCCGCGGCTCTGCCGATCATCCGCCACCTCTCGCATCGTGCCGACGAGGTCAATTCGCTTGCCGCGATCGTCAACGGCACGTGCAACTTCATCATCACGCGTCTCGAGCAGGACGAGCTCACACTCGATCGCGCGATCGCCGAGGCGCAGGCGCTCGGGCTCGCCGAGGCCGACCCATCCGCCGACATCGACGGCCATGATGCCGCCGCGAAGCTATCGATCCTCGTGTATCGCGCGTTCGGCGCGTGGGTGCCACCGCACGAGCTTCCGGTTCGCGGCATCGGCGAGCTGTGGCCAGCCGACTGCGACCTCGCCGAGGCGATGGGCTTCCGCATCCGCCTGATCGCCCACGCCGAGCGTCGGGGCGATGCGCTGACGGCGGGCGTCGAACCCGTGCTGCTGCCCGACTGGCACCTGCTCGCATCCGTCGAGGAGGAATACAACGCCGTCTACATGAAGACCGCGACCTCAGGTGACTTGTCGCTGTTCGGCAAGGGCGCGGGTGCGCTGCCCACCGCGAGCGCGGTGCTCGGCGATCTGATCGATCTCGCGCAGGACAACTCCGTGCAGTGGCCCGCGCCACGCACCGTCGAGCTGGTTCCCGCGCCCGCGCGCCGGCAGTACCTTCGCGTCTCGGCCGAGCCGCATCCCGGCCTGGTACGGCGGGTCGATTCGATCGTGCGCCGTGCGGGGCTCACCGTGCAGAACCGTGCCGCGCGAGGCGAGCCGCTCGTCACGCATCACGGCTTTCTGATCTCGCCGTCTGATGACGCGACGATTGCCTCGCTCGTCGAGCAGCTCCGCGAGCTGGGCCGCGTCGAACAGACGCTGTGGCTGGGAGTCGCCGCCGAATGACGGCGCTGACGGCGTGGCTCGACCCACGGGGCGCACCGAACGAGCGCCCTGCCCTCGCCGCGATGGGCACCGCGACGCGAGAGCTCCACGAATCGGTCAACGCGAACGCGCCGTGGCTGCACCCGGAGCGGCGGACGATCCAGCGTGACCTCGGCGACTCGCGCAACGTGGTCGCGTGGCAGGAGGGCAAGGCCGCGTTCGTGCGCGACGGCAACGGCAGCTGGTCGCAGCTCCCTCACCTCTACGCGCGCTACGGCACCGTCGGCACGAGCGAGCTCATCGACAAGCTGCGCGCGCTCGAGAACGCGAGGATCGGCTTCGTGACGGATTGCGGGATGCAGGCGGTCGCCCTCGTCTCCGACGTGACGGTCCAGGCCGGCGTGCACGTGATCGTGATGCGGCAGGTCTACAACAAGACCCGCGCGTTCTTCGAGTCGAGCGGCAAGCGTGTCGGTGCGACGATCACGCTCGTCGATGATGGCGACCTCGCCTGCCTCGCCGCCGCGCTGCGCCCCGAAACGCGCATGGTGTTCGGCGAGACGTTCACGAACCCGCTCGGCCGCGCACAGGACATCCCCGCGCTCGTCGAGCTCGTGCATCGCGTGCCAGGCGCGCGCCTGGTCATCGACTCGACGATCGCGACACCGTGGGGCATCCGCACACCCCTCCTCGATCAAGGCGTCGACGTGGTCACCGGCAGCATGACAAAGGCGCTCGGCGGCCAGGACGCAGCACTCGGCGGCTACATCGCGACCAACGACAGCGCGCTCGGCAACGCCGTGATGGATCTGATCGCAATGCGCGGCGGGATCCTCGACGACGACCGCGCCCGCCGCGTGCTCGGCAACCTCGAGACCGCAGAGCGCACCCACGCACGCCGCTGCGCCACCGCGGCCCGTGTCGGCGAGTTTCTCGCGACGCACCCGAAGATCGAGCGCGTGTTTCACCCGAGCCGTCCTGACCACCCCGACGCCGCGATCATCGCCCGCGACTACGTGCGCACCGGATCGCTACTCGCGTTCCGCGTCGCCGACGCGGATGAAGCGGCCCATGGTCGGATCGCCGACGTCCTCGTGTCGTGCGGCGTGCTGCGCTACGCACTGTCGTTCGACGGTCTGGTCACCAAGGTCAACCACCACAAGACGGTGTCCGAATACTTTTCGTCGGCGGAAGCGGTCGCGCGCCTGGGTATCGACCGGCTGGTCCGGCTCGGCATCGGCCTTGAAGATCCCGACGATCTGATCGCGTGCCTCAACTGGACGCTGCATCGTCGAGCGCCGTAACCGCGATCGCGAGACGGTGATCTCTGCCGCGATCGCGAGACGGTGATCTCTGCCGCGATCGCGA
>JAYVWH010000698.1:0-4586 GCA_043786265.1 Kofleriaceae bacterium
CGCGCCTCGACCGCCGCGATCGCAAGTCCTGCGCATGCTTCGAGCACTCGCGCGCGTGTGATTCCAGGCAGCACGCCGAACAGCGGGGGCGTGACCACGGTTCCACCCAGGACGACGAAGATATTGGCCGTCGCACACTCCAGGACTTCGCCCTCGCTTCCGAGGCGCAACGCCTCGTCCGCTCCGGCCGCGACAGCGAGCTGCTGGGCGAGAATGTGGTCCAGGTAGGCCAGCGACTTGTGTGCGGGCGACGGACGCCGCGGGACCGGCCAGTCGACAGTCGCGAGGGAAATCTCGGTGGGCTGCGCTGGCAGGGGCTCGACGATCACGATCGTCTTGCCGGGGCCGAGGGTGTCAGGACGCGCATGCAGCGGTCCCGGACCGCGCGTCATGATGATGCGAATGCGGTGTTCCCCGGGCCCTGCGTTCGAACGCGTGCGCAGCACGGCTTCGGTGAGGCGCTCGCGATCAAACGTACGAATTCCGAGCGCGCCCGCCGACCTGTACAGGCGGTCGAGGTGCGAATCCAGATCGAGGAGCTGCTCGTCCCACGTACGCAAGACCTCGAACACACCATCGCCAAACAGGAAGCCGCGATCGAAGATCGAGATCCGCGCCTGCTCGGGCGGACTGAGAACGCCGTCGATCGACACCGCGATCATGACGGGAACACCAGGTTGAAGATCGCGTCGAGCGGTCCGTCACCAGCGGGCTTGGCGTGTGCCGGCGTCGGCGCATCGACCCACACACCGCTGTCGCGCGTCGCAAGCACGATGAACGCGTTGCGCCCCGATCCCGCGACGGCGGGTAACACGGTGTCGGCGATACCGGCGGCGCGCACGCGTGCGAGCTCGGCCGCGAAGTCGAGCGCGACCGTGCGCTCCTCGGTCGACAGCTCGCCCTGTACGTCGCTCCACACCTGGTAGCGAGTGGTGTGATCGGCGCGCTGCATGTACTCGATCTCCATGTGGAAGCCGTGCGCATCGCCCACGACGAGGCAGCACGCGACAAACGCTGGATCGGCGCGCACGGCATCGATGACCGCGCCGACGACGACGGGACTCGTGATTCGGTACGGGAACCCGGGCACGGATGCACCCTACAGCATGCAAGCACTCCCGCGTACTCGCCGAACGTGAGGCTTAGCGCGAGGTTTCGCCGAGCACGTCGAGTGCGCGACGCAGGTCGGTCTCTGCAGCCAGCCGCCACAGCTCCGCCTCCGGCGGCACTGTGCCAGTAAGGCTCGCGCGATAGGCCGTCGTTGCCTTGGTCAGATAGTTCCGCGCGCCGGTGAATAGCGTACGCCGCAGGTCGGCCGCGACTGGCTCGAACATCAGGCCCAGCGCGAGGTCGTGATACAGGCTGCCGATCCGGTATTCGGCGGCGACCTTGGCAACGCCTCCTGATTCTGCGATCGCGCGATAGCGACGCACAACTTCGGCGGTCGCGTCCTCTTTCTCCCAGACGGCCAGGCGTTGGCGTGGTCGCATCGCGTGCACCCGCGCGAGAGCTCGCTCGGCCGCTGCGAACGCTGCCGTGACCTTGGGCGCGACGCCCGGCAGCGGTGTACCGATCTTGGGACCGCGAATATCGCCCGCACCACTCGCAGCCACGATCTCGGCGCGGACTCGATCGGTGCCTTCGAGAATCGTCAGGTCATTCGGCGCGAGTGCGGTCGCGCGCGCGATCAGGTCGCGGGCGTGTCCTGTGTCACCGCCGCGGACCTCGAGCTGCGCGAGGTGGAGCGCTGCGAGCGCGGCGACGTCAGCGGGCGCGTCCGAGCTGGCAAGTACCTGCTCGTACGCCGCGCGTGCAGCAACATCGTCGCCGGTGAGCTCCGCAAGCAGGCCATCGCCGTAGAGCGGCGACACACCGTCGAGCTCGGTCGTCATGCCCTGGGCGGGGTCGGCGACGACCTCTTTGTGCATCGGCTCGGCGATCCGACGCGGGGTCGGCCGGCCGTCATCCGCGCATCCGGCGACAAGCGCGAGGGCCGTCGCGGCCTTGCAAAACGTGGTCACGATGTCGTCACGCAGGATCGCGTCCTGCCCAGCGCACGGCGTCGCGCGCGACGTCGAGCTTGTAGCCAGCACCGTGGATGGTCACGAGCCAGCGCGGCTTGTCGGGTTCATCCTCGAGTGCGCGGCGCAGCTTCACGAGGTGATTGTCGACCGTGCGCGTGTTTGGATAGTCCTCGTAGCCCCAGGCCTCGTCGAGCAGCACTTCGCGGCCGACGACCTCACCGGGGCGACGCGCGAACACTTTCAGGATCGCGAACGCGCGGCTCGGCAGCTCGATGCGCTTGCCGTCGCGCGTGGCAACCTGCCCGACGAGATCGATGTCGATGTCGCCGAACGCGAGCCCGACCGGCTCGGCAGTCTCGCCCTGTGCACGCCGCAGGACGCTCGCGACGCGTGCCAGTAGCTCCATCAGCGAGAACGGCTTGGTGACGTAGTCGTCGGCGCCGAGCTCGAGACCACGCACGCGATCGAGCTCTGCACCGCGCGCGGACAACATGATCACCGGCAACCGGCGGGTCGTGCCGCGGCTGCCGCGAATCCGGCGCAGGACCTCGAATCCGTCGATGTCGGGCAGCATCACGTCGAGGACGACCAGCTCGTAGCGTCCCGACAGCGCGCGCTCCGCGCCATCGTTGCCGCGACCAACGACCTCGACCTGATAGCCCTTCGCCGCGAGCGTGTCCTCGAGTCCCATCCGGATCGACGGATCATCTTCGACGACCAGGATGCGAGTCATACGGCCTCCTGGAGCGTGACACCTTCGCGGCGCGGAAGGTGGATCGTGAATGTCGCGCCCTCGCCCACCGTCGATACGACATCGACCGTGCCACCGAGCGCTTCGATGTGACGCTTGACGAGTGCGAGGCCCAGGCCCGTGCCCTCGACGCCAGAGCGGTACGCCTCTGGTGCACGGTAAAACTCGCGGAAGATGCGGGCCTGTTCGTGCGCGGGAATGCCCGGGCCGTGGTCGCGCACGGAGATGGTCGCGCTGCGATCGTCAGCTCCGACGGTGACCTCGATGCGGTTGACCTCCTGTTTCGAGCCCGCAGCGCCGTACTTGGCGGCGTTCGCGAGGAGGTTCAGCAGGGCCTGGATGACCACGTCGCGATCGACCTCGACATGCGCGGACATTCCCTCTGGTGACACCGCGACCGCGATGGGATTGCGCTTTGCAGTCTCGGGATCTTGGAGCGTCTCGAACGTGGTGACGGCGTCGCGGGCGAGCTTGCCGGCGTCCTCGTGGCTGGGCGAGTAACGGCGCGTGCCGCGCTCGATCTGGGCGTAATCGAGGAGGTTCGCGATCAACAGGCCCAGGCGCTGGCTCTCCTGGACGATCACCGAGTGGTAGCGCGCCATCTTTGCCGCATCACCTTGGGCGACGCCCTGCTCGAGCATTTCGGCGAACATGCGGATCGAGGTCAGCGGCGTCTTGAGCTCGTGCGACACCGTCGACACGAAGTCTGACTTGAGCTGGGCGAGCTCTCTCGCACGCACCGCGCCGAAGATCGTCGCGATCAGGCCGAGGCCCAGGAGCACGGCGAGGCCCGACGTGTACGCAACGTGGCGCTTGCTGCGCGCACGGATCACCTCGTCGAGTGGATCCGGATCGACGACCGGATTGACCAGGTGAAGCACGAGGTGCGGCAGCGCCTCACCGAACGGCACCTGCGCGAGCTGGCGCAGCGCGGGTGGTGGCGTGCTGCCGACGGCGAGCACCGACGGCCGTGCGTTGACCGCCACGTCGTCGCGTACGTCGTGACCCGCGGCGAGCTCGAGCATCGCGGCATCGATCGCGAAACCGACCACGCCACCATCGGCACGCTTGCGGTACACAAGCGTACGTGCCGGCTGCCGTGCGGCGGGTTTGCCGCGCCAGGCTGGCATCGCATCGCGCATCAGCTCGGGAACATCGTCGGCGAGGCCGGCGGCAGCGCGCGCTTCGGTACGCAACTGGACCGTCTCGTCGTCGAGGGCGGCGCGGCGTACGGCGAGTGCGGCCGGCAGATCGCCGCCGACCTTCGCGCGGATCCGCGAGATCGCGCCGATGCCGACGCTGGGCGTGACTGCGTAGCGACCCCGCGCGACATCCTCGGCGATCGAGATCTGGGCCGCCGCGTCGCCCTCGGCGCGCATCGCGGCGATCACGAGGCGCACGGGAAGGTCGTCGATCGCCTGATCGCCGTAGCGCAACTCCAGATCTGACAGCGCGCCGGCGACATCCTTCGTGTCGCCGAGCCTTTGAAACACGCGCGCGAGGCCGAGCAGCGCTTGCGGTCCGGTGTCGGGGAAATCGGCGAGCGCCGAGTACTGGCGGCGAGCGTCCTGCCAGGGAACGGCGCAGGTCTCGTTGCCTGCGGGCCGGCATGCCTCGGCATGCAGCGCTCCAGTCAGCTTGGCGAGCCGGACCTGGCGTTTGCTCGCTTCGCGTAGACAGTCCTCGAGCCGGCCACTGCATGGGACGCGGTCCGCGAAGACGAGCAGCGCGTCATCGGACGGCGCTGGTGACGACCGTGGGACGATCGTGCGGCCGCTCGGATCGATCCAGAACCAGTGCAGCGCGAGCGG
>JAYVWH010000699.1:0-6711 GCA_043786265.1 Kofleriaceae bacterium
ATCGCTGCCTGCTCGGTCATGAACGTGACCGGCTTGGACTGCGACTTCTTGTACAGATAGACGAACGCGCCGCCGATCATCAGGATCACGAGCGCCGCGCCAAGCCACGTCAGTACTTTCTTCATTCGTATTACTCCGCCCGCAGTGCCTCGATCGGTTTGATCGAGGCGGCATGAGATGCAGGCATGATGCCGGCGATCGCGCCGGCTCCAACCAGGACCGCGACCGCCCACAGCACGGTCGAGAGTGAGATGATCGGCGGGCCGAGCGGCGAGTCTGGCATCGCGGCGAGCACCGCGTCCGCACCGGCGAGCAGGCCGACGCCGGCCGCAACCCCCATAAGGCCCGCGATCGTCGTCAGCACGACCGATTCCTTCATCACCATCGTGATGATCGAGAACGGGGTCGCGCCGAGCGCCTTGCGCACGCCGATCTCCTTGGTTCGCTCCTTGACCGTGATCAGCATGATGTTCGACACGCCAACGACGCCGGCGAGCAGCGTGAGGCCGCCGACCAGCCACGACATCGCCCACAGCACGAAGAAGAACGTCTGGAACTTGCCGAACATCACGAACATGTTGAACGAGCCGATCGCGAGCTGATCGGTCGGCGAGATGCGGTGATGCCGCGATAGCGCCTCGCGGACCTCGCGCTCGAGCTCCGGGCCATCGGTGCCCGGCTTCGCAGTCATCGCGAAGAACCCGACGCGGTTGCCCATGTTGAAAGCGGTCTTCATCGTCGTGAACGGAACGAACAGCGTGTTCGCGTCGCGATCGCCCTGGCCGCCGCTGCGCAGCGTGCGTGTGATGCCGACGATCTGGAAGTAGACGCCGCTGATCTTGACGTACTGCCCGATGGGGTCGACGTCCGGCTCGAACAGCATCTCGCGCACGGACTTGCCGATCACGGCGACCTTGCGACTCTCGGCGATGTCGCGCTCGTTGATGAAGCGGCCGGCGTCGTACTCGAACGCAATGATGTGCTTGAGATCGGGGTAGTCGCCCATCACCGTGAACGTTCCGCTCTTGCTGTCGTGCTGGACGGTGAAGTTGTTCATCCATCCGCCAAGCTGCAGGCGCGGGGCGAGGACATCGACGCCCGGGAGCCGGCGCAGTAGCTCGATGTCATCGGTGTCGAACCGAACGCCGCGTCCCGGTGGCAGTCCGTCGTACGACTCGGTCGTCATCTGGCCCCAGCAGAACAGCAGATTCGTCGCCATGCCCTTCATCTGGCGCTGGCTGCCGGTCTGGATCGCCGAGCCAAAGCCCAGCATCGCCATCAGCATCAGGATTCCCCAGAACACCCCAAACGCGGTGAGGAACGTGCGCAGCCGGTTACTGCGCAGCGTTGCCCAGATCTCCTTCCACTTATCGAGGTCGAACACTACGGGTCACCGTTACCCATCCCTGAGTGCGTGGATCGGGTTGACCTTCGCCGCCGCGCGCGCCGGGAAGTAGCCGGCGAACGCGCCGGCGAGCACGAGGAATCCTGCGGCCTCGAGTCCGGTCGCGAGGTTGATGCTCGGGTTGAGGATGAACTCGTTCTTCATCCGCCCCATGAGCTCGAGCACGACGACGCCGCCGGTGAGGCCGAGCAAGCCGGCGACCGAGGTCAGAAACACTGCCTCCTGCAGTACCATGAACACGATCGAGGACGGCGTCGCCCCGAGTGCCTTGCGCACGCCGATCTCTTTCGTGCGCTCTTTCACCGCGATCATCATGATGTTCGATACACCGACGACGCCCGCGGCGAGTGTGCCGAGTCCGATCACGACGACGAACATCGAGATCATCCAGAACAGCTTCGAGAACCGTTCGAACTGCTCGATGTTGTTCTGGACGCGCACGGCCTGGCGATCCTTGGGATCGAAGTCGTGTGCCTCGGCGAGCTGGCCGACGACCTGATCGATGATCGCCTGCGCTTCGGCGGGGCCTGCCTGGCCGAGCGTCATCTGCAGCTGCCCGAGCTTCTCGCCGCCATTGAACGCCAGCTGTGCGGTCGAAACGGGCAGATAGATCCGGCGCTCTTCTTCCTGACCGCCGGGGTCGGTGAAGATTCCGACGACCTGGAACGGCACGCTGCCGATCACGACCCAGTCGCCGATCGGCGGGTCCTTGTCGAACAGGAAGTCGGCGACCGACTTGCCGAGTACAGCGGCTTTGCGGTGTTGCGCCACATCGGCGTCGGAGATGAACCGGCCTTGCACGATGTCTTGATTCGCGAGTCGGATCGTAGCCGGATACACGGCGTCGAGCTCGAACGTGTTCGCCTTGCCGCCGCGGCGGGTCATGATCGACGCGCCCCAGCGCATGCCGCGGATGTAGTGCTCGGCCGACAGGTACTCGATGCCCTTGACCGTCTTTGCACGCTCGTAATCCGCGTTCTCGAACGTGAGCTGCCGACCGACGTCGTAGCCGCCGTACGCGAGTGAAGCCTTGTTCGCGCGAATCCACACGCCGTTGGTCGCGTCGCGCGCGAACGTCTTGCGCATGCCGGCGTCGAGGCCGCGACCGAGGCCGAGCAGGGCGACGAGCACGAAGATGCCCCAGGCGACGCTGATCATCGTGAGCGCCGTGCGCAGCTTGTTGCGGCCGATCGTCACGAGCACTTCGGTCCAGCGGTCGACCGACAACACGTCACGCCACTGCACGAGCCCGACACCGATCATCCGCACGAGCGCGATTGCCAGCACGACGACGATCGCGAGGATGCCGAGCACCACCGTCAGCCCGAGCAGCAGTCCCAGCAGCTTGAGGGCGGCGATCAGCATCAGCCCACCGACGGATTGGACGGCCGCGCGGCCGGCATCCCGGGGTTGCTGAGCGACGCCTCGTCGGGACGCACGACCTTGCCGTCGCGCAGCCGGATGGTCCGCTGCGTGCGGGCGGCGACATCGGGATCGTGCGTGACGACGAGCATCGTGATGCCGGTCCGGTGGATCTCGGTCAACAGATCCATGATCTGCTGACTGGTCTCGCTGTCGAGCGCGCCTGTGGGCTCGTCGGCGAGGATCAATCTTGGCTTCCCGATCAACGCCCGTGCGATCGCGACGCGTTGCTTCTGACCGCCCGACATCTCCGCGGGCGTGTGATCGGCCCAGTCGCGGAGGCCGACGCGCTCGAGGTACTGCATCGCGATCTGATTACGCTTGCGGCGCGCGACGCCCTGGTAATAGAGCGGCAGTGCGACGTTCTCGAGCGCCGTCTTGAATGGCAACAGGTTGAACGACTGGAACACGAAGCCGATGAAGCGATTGCGGTAGCTCGCGGCTTTGCTCTCTGACAGATCGCGAATCAGCGTGTCCCCGAGTCGATACTCGCCAGAGTCGTAGTCGTCGAGAATGCCGAGGATGTTGAGCAGCGTCGACTTGCCCGATCCGGAGGCGCCCATGATCGCAACGAACTCACCATCGTCGACCTCGAAGTCGACATCGCGCAGCACGTGCAGGCTGTGGGCACCCACCTGGTAGTACTTGTTCACCTTGTTCAGGCGCAGCACGGCGAGTGCGAGGCTAGCGCGCGGCGCGGGGCAGGGCCAGCGCGCATGGTCGTGCGACGCCTGCGACACCGCACTGTAACGATGTCGGTTCTCCTGACAGCTCGGACCGTTCTAGGTCAGCGACGCGATCGCTTCGTCGAGCGAGGCCTTGGTCGCGGGCGCGAGGACGAGCTTGCCGTGGGCGCCACGGAGCTCGCAGGCGGGCACCTGGTCGCAGCGGTCCAGGCAGGTCACGGGCGTGATGTGGAACCTCGCGGCGGCCTTGTGCTCGACAAGATGGTCGAGGAGGTCGAGCGCGCCGTAGCGCTGGCAGTTGCCGGCACAGACGACAACCTCGAGCGGCGCCGTGCCAGCGAGCTTGAGCTCGGTGGCGAGCGGGATCGCCGCGAGGTAGTGGCTTGCGGGCCGACCGCGATCCTCGGCGAGATCAACGAGGGCGGGCAGGGAGACCTCGTCGCCGTTCGCGATGTCCTCGAGCTCGAGACCCATCGAGGAGAGCCGCGACATCTCGACGTCCTCGTGCGTCGGCGAGCGTTGCGGGAGCTTGCTCACTTGTTGGACCAGGAGAACTTGATCGGCACGCTCTCGAGCTGAATCCGCTCGCCGGTCGGCTTGTCGAGCTTGAGTGCGGCGATCGCCTGGACCACGCAGAAACGCAACACGGGATCCTGCGGCTCGTCGCGGCGTAGGCTTACCTCGGTGAACTGCCCGTCCGGCAGGATCGCGGCCTGGACGACCACCATGCCTTGCAGCTTGCGCTGCGTGGTCAGCAGGCGCGCGTAGCACTTCTGCATCGGCTCCTGCGTGCTCGCTAGCTTGGCGCTGATCTCCGTGCGAACGGCAGGCGTCATGCCGGGCTTGGCGCACGCAGATGCGGCGAACAGCGTCGCGATCGCAAGACCCAGCTTTGCTGGGGCGCGCAGCATTCCCGCAGGGAGTGCGGAGTCGATCGCAAGACCCAACTTTGCTGGGGCGCGCAGCGACCGCCGAAGGCGGCGCGGAGATTGATCGATCAGCTTACACATCCTTCACCAGCACTTTCTTCGGACCCTGCTTGAGGATGTTGAATTCGACGCGCCGGTTCGCCTCGCGGCCCGGGTCGGTCTCGTTGTCCGCGATCGGACGGTCGGGACCGAAGCCCTTGGGCTCCATGCGTGCCGCCTTGACGCCCTTCTTGGCGAGGTACTTCGCGACCGATTCCGCGCGCTGTTGCGACAGCTTGCGATTGAAGTCGGCCCCACCGGTCGAATCGGTGTGGCCTTCGACGGAGATCAGCTCGACCTGCGGGTTGTCCTTGAGCATCGCGGCGACCTCGTCGAGCAGCGTGAACGAGACCTCCTTGAGATCGGCCTTGCCGGTCTCGAACTGGACCTTGTCCATGATCGCGATGTTCGAGGCGGTCAGCACCACGCGGCCCGGGCCCGGCGGTGGCTGCTCAGCCTTCACCTCCATCAGCGGGAACGGTTCCTGTTTGGGCGCGGGCATCAATTGCGCGCAGCCCGTACTAGCGAGCAGTACGGTGGCGAGTAGGAGTCGCATGGTCGAATCCTATCTCGGCGAGGTAGCGGTTACGCCCGCGTTTCTTGCAAAATGGCATTCGGCGCGCCGGTGCTAGTCGACGGGCTGATGAGTGCGGCGGCCGATGTCACCTTGCGGCTGCAGAGCAACGAGCTCAGCGGCTTGTTCTGGAGCCTCCGAACGGCGACGGCGAGATCTTTTCGGCGGACCGCCCCGACGCCGCAAGTACCTTCGCGGTCTCCCCGCTCGCGATCCTCAACGGGGACGAACGGCGACGTCTTCGTTGCGACGCGAGCGTCCCTGGGCGCGGCGTTGGCTCTTGGGCTAAAACCCCGCGATGCTCACGGTTCATCACCTCAACAATTCGCGGTCGCAGCGCGTGCTCTGGCTGCTCGAAGAGCTTGGTCTCACCTACGAGCTCGTCAAGTACGAGCGCGACGCCAAGACGAGCCTCGCGCCGCCCGAGCTGCAGAAGATCCACCCGCTCGGCAAGTCGCCGGTGATCACCGACGGTGCGAACACGGTCGCGGAGTCCGCCGCCATTCTCGAGTACATCGTCGACACCTACGGTAACGGCAAGCTCGTGCCTGCTGCGGGAACGCCCGACTACCGGCGCTGCCGCTACTGGATGCATTACGCGGAGGGCTCGCTGATGCCGCTGCTGCTCCTCCGCCTCATCACGGGCCGCATCCGCAAGGCGCCCGTGCTCGTGCGACCGATCGCGAAGGCGATCGCGGGCAAGGTCGACGGCGGCTTCGTGATGCCGAACCTCAACCGGCACGTCGCGTACCTCGACGCCGAGCTCGCGAAGTCTGCGTTCTTCGCCGGCGACGATCTGACGATCGCCGACATCCAGATGAGCTTCCCGATGGAAGCAATCGCGGCGCGGTTTCCGGATCCGCCGTCGCGCGTCAAAGACTTCGTCTCGCGCATTCATGCGCGGCCTGCGTTCAAGCGTGCCCTCGACCGCGGCGGTCCGTACGACATCATGTCCTGAGTTGTTTTCCGACCGATCGACTGCGCGCCGCCTGGAGCCCGACGGGCGGCGTGAACAGCAAGGCGATGCTCGGCAACGGAAGCTACGAGGGTTCGCGACCGACGGCACGCGCGGTCACGACGCCGCTTCGGCCGCGCCAGCACGTGCCGCGGATTCTTCAGACGCTGCGGGTCAGGTCCGAATGCCATGCACGGGTACCGGCAGCCGCGGTGATATGCGTCCGGAATGCGGATCGGAGTTCCGGTCGCCCGTTCTAGCTGAGTGGCTACATCAACTCGCGAGAGTCACACCGCGGTCCGGGGTGTTCGGCTACAACTCGACACAGAACGCACCGAGCGCCTCGCCCTCTTGATTCTTCGTTGGCCAGCTCGTCCGTAACGCGACGGCGGAACAGTGCTTCTCCTTTGCCATCGAGCGCTTCTCTCGTCGCCCTGTTGTCCTCCACCACGGCGACCCTCATTGTTATCAACCGGTCAACATATCACGAAGCATCAGGGCCGATCACGCTCGCTCGCCTACAAGCGAGCGTCGAGCTCGATGCCGTAGGCGGCTTCGTCGTCGAACACGATCAGCTCCTTCTCGTCGAGAAGCTTGAGGCCCACGCTGCCCTGCGCGAGCGCCGCCTCGTCGGGGAAGCCCCAAAGCTGCACGAAGTGATGGCCGGGGGCGAGGTTCGTGAAGCCAATGACGCCAGCGCT
>JAYVWH010000700.1:0-2475 GCA_043786265.1 Kofleriaceae bacterium
GTGCGATCCGCGCCGCGATCCAGGCGATGAGCCTGGACCGGGTGCGCGCGTACCTGACCGAGCTGCGTGATGGGCATCCGACGATGGCGTTCGCCTGCCGCGACTACGAGCAGATGACCGATGAGGATCTGCGGAGCGCGCTGGAAGACGCCATGTCGCTCATCGAGCGCGGAGACTGAGGGTGGCGGGGCTGGCTCTTGCCCGACGACTCGGCGACGAACTACTGGTCGATGTTGGGGCACGGGGCCCGGCCCACATCGATCCGATCGAGACCGCCAAGCATCTGGGGATCGAAGTGACGTTCGGTCATCTCAACGGCGCGACGGCTCGCATCTTCCGCAAGGGGGCCGTAACCGTTCAGCCCTCTGAAAAGCTGGATCATCTCGATCGCTTGTAAATTCGTGATCGGCGTCGATTTCAAGCCCAGCGAAAACGTGATCTACGTTGGGCGTTGGACGCGCAGCAACGGATCGCCGAGCTTGAGGTCGCCCTCGCTGCCAGGGACGCCGCGCTCGTCGCCAAGGACGCCGAGATTGCGGCCCTGACCGCGCAGGTGACGACGCTGATCAAACAGGTCGCCGAGCTCACTGAGAAGTTGGGGCAGAATTCGCGCAACTCGCACCTACCGCCGTCGAGCGATCCGCCGGGCAACGGGGGCAAGCCCGGCAAGCCCGGCAGCAGCAAGCCGCGGTCGAAGAGCGAACGCAAGCGCGGCGGTCAGCGGGGGCATCGAGGCACTCGCCGCACGCTCGTGCCCGAGGCTCAGGTGAACGAGTTTGTCGACCTATACCCGGCCGAGTGTGAAAGTTGCTGGAAGGCGTTGCCCGAGATTCCCGACGCGCACGCGAAGCGCTACCAGATCACCGAGGTCCCACCGATCCTGCCGCACACGACGGAGGTTCGACGGCACACCGTGGCGTGTTTCGGTTGTGGGCACAAGACCCGCGCCGCCTACGACGAGAACCTGATCCCCGCGTCGCCATTCGGCCCACGTCTGATGGGGATGGTCGCGCTGCTTACCGGCGTCTATCACGTGAGCCGACGCAAGGCGGCGACGCTGCTGTCAGACCTCGTCGGGGTCCCGATCTCGCTCGGTGCGATCAGCGCGGTCGAGGCGCGCGTGTCGGACGCCGTCAAGCCGGCCGTCGACGAAGCCTGGACGCGCGTCGAGGGCGCCGCGGTGAAGCACACCGACGGTACGAGCTGGCTCAAGGCCGGTACCTTGCTCGCGCTGTGGACGATCGCGACAGCGGCGGCGACCGTGTTCAAGATCGTCACCGACGGCTCGCGCGCGACGCTCCAGCCGCTGTACGGCGCGCTGCGCGGCATCCTCGTCAGTGATCGCGCCACGGCGCTGAGGTTCTGGGCGATGGATCGCCGCCAGATATGTTGGGCGCACCTGCTGCGCAAGGCAGTGTCCTTCAGCGAGCGCGACGGCCCGAGCGCAACGTTCGGTCGCGATCTCCTGAACTACATCGGCATCTTGTTCGAGTACTGGCACGACTACAAAGCCGGCAAGCTCGATCGGGCGACGTTCCAGGCGTGGATGGCACCGGTGCGCGCGCAGGTCGAAGAACTGCTCGCGCGTGCGGTCGCGTCGAACATCGATCGGCTGTCCGGATCGTGCGCCAACATCCTCGCGCACAAGCTCGCCTTGTGGACCTTCGTCGATACCGACGGCGTCGAGCCGACGAACAACCATGCTGAGCGCGAACTGCGTGCCTTTGTCCTCTGGAGAAAGCGCAGCTTCGGCACGCAGAGCGACCGTGGCAACCTGTTCGCCGAACGCCTGATGACCGTCGCCCACACCGCGCGCAAGCAGGGGCAGGATGTCCTGGCGTTCCTCGCCGGCTGCTGCGAGGCGCACGCCGCTGGCACCCGCGCGCCGTCGCTGTTCGCCGGCGCGTAATTCGTCACGCTGCCGCTGCCACTGCCGCCGTCGCCGCGCTCGGTGCCGTCATCGGGAAGTAGCGCGTCTGGTGCCGCTGCCCTACGGCGCGGATCCGCCCGGTGCGCCGAAGTCGCGCCACCGCGACTTGCATCACCCGCGGGGCTTCGCCGACCTGCGGTGCCAGCACCGCCATCGTCTCCCCGGGCTGCCGGCACAGTGCCGCATAGAACCGCTCGCCCAGTGCGACCAACTCGTCGGACGCTCGTCGAGGTGCTGCCGTCTTCCGCCGCCGCACCGCCTTCGGCGCACGCGCACGCGCACTCGCTCGCGCCGGTTCACATGTTTGCGCAGCCGCGAACGCGCGGGCCACCGCCGCCGTCGCGGTCGTGCGCAGCGCATCGACGTGCTGCCGGACAAGGGCTTCGATCTGTTCTGCAAGGTCGAGGTTCGTCGTCATGCCCCACAGGTCCCATGCGCCGATCACGCCGGCAACGTCACCCCTGAACGGTTACACTTCGGCGACGGTGACGGTGTCACGCTCGTACCCGAGATTGTCCTGACGACGCCCCGGACCTCATTCGACT
>JAYVWH010000701.1:0-6897 GCA_043786265.1 Kofleriaceae bacterium
CCGCGTTCTTCCCGTTCCACACCTGGTTGCCGCGAGCGCACTCAGCGGCACCGGCGCATGTCTCGGCATTGATGTCGGGTGTGATCCACAAGGCTGGGCTGTTCGGTTTTCTGAGGTTCACGCTCCTCGCCGGGAAGCCCGAGGCGTGGATGGGCTGGTCGGTGCTGATCTTTGGTGCCGCTTCCGCGATCTTTGGCGTGCTGTACACCGCGACGCAGCGCGATCTGAAGCGCCTGCTTGGCTACTCGTCAACGGAGAATGTCGGGATCGCGGCCATGGCATTCGGCGTCGGGATGCTCGGTTGGGCATGGTCGAACCCGGCGCTCGCGACTCTGGGTTTCGGTGCCGGCCTGCTGCACATCCTGAATCATGCGCTGTTCAAGTGCTCGCTGTTCTATGCGGCCGGCGCCGTGTATCGCGCCGCTCACACGATCGACCTCGAGCGTCTCGGAGGCCTCGCGCGGCGCCTTCCGCGAACTGCGATCGTCTTCCTGGTCGGCGGCCTCGCCATGTGCGGGCTGCCCCCGTTCAACGGCTTCGTCAGTGAGTTCCTGATCTATTCGGGACTGCTGTCCGGTGCTGCGCCGACCGCCGAAGGTGACGTCGTCCTGGTGTGCGCGGCAGCGGTGCTGGCGTTCGTGGGCGCCGTCGGTGCCCTTTCGACGACACGGGCATTCGGCATCGCGTTTCTTGGCGTTGCACGCGATCCCGCGATCCACGTTGGCGACGATGGGCCGCGCACGATGGCCATCCCGATGGCCATACACAGCATCGGAATCCTCGTGCTCGGCGTGTTCCCCCAGCTCGCGCTGCACCTGATCGAACCGGCAATTCGTCTGTTCCCGTTCCAGCCCACCGGAACATCTTCGATCGACCTGGCTGCGGTGCTCGAGCCCGTCGTATGGGCGTGTCGGATCCTTGCGATAGTCCTCGCAGTCTCGCTGGCAGTGGCATGGCGACGCCGGGCGACGGCGCGAGCTGGCGTGACCTGGGGCTGCGGATACACCGGTGGCACTGCGCGCATGCAGTACACGGGGAGCTCGTTCTCCGCGCAGCTCTCCACGCTGTTTCGGCCGGCGTTACCCGTGGTGACGCGCGAGACGCTCCCGACCGAGCCGTTTCCGCAGCACGCTTCGCACCTCTCGACCAATCACGTCGATGCCGTGGAGCGCCGCATGTTCGAGGTCCTTGGGCAGGGCGAACAGTTCGTGCAGGACACGTCCGCCAGGATCCCCGAGCAACCCCGATTCGCGTTTGCCGCCGGCCTTCTGGCGCTTGTGGTCGTGGCACTCGTCGCGCTGGGCGAGGTGCTGTGAGCGTCGTCGGGAATATCCTGGCGATGCTCGTGATGCCGATCGTGCTCGCAGGCACGATCAACCGCGTGAAGGCGCTGTGGTCCGGGCGTCGAGGCCCTCCGATCCTTCAGCTCGCCTTCGATCTCTGGCGTCTCGTTCGCAAGACGCCGGTCTACAGCAACGTTACGACGCCGGTATTCCGGCTGGCGCCGATCGTCGTTCTGGTCACCGCTGTGGCGTCCGGGTGCATCGTGCCGCTCGTCGGTACGACGTCGCTCGTGGCGTTTCCTTTCGACTTCGTGTGGTTCGCGTACGTGTGGTCCTTCGGGCGTGTCGCGCTGATGCTCGGAGCGCTCGACACGGGCAGCTCGTTCGAGGGTATGGGCGCCTCGCGCGAGGCGACGTTCGCTACCCTGCTGGAACCGGTGCTGTTCCTCGTCGCTGGCGCGCTGTGCCTGCATTCCGGGGTGCGGACCTTCGAGGCGGCACTGGTGCCGCGCCTCGACGGCCCTTCCTCGATCGTCATGTGGGTGGCGGCGATCACGGCGCTCCTCGTCGTCGTTCAGGTCGAGTCCGCACGGATGCCCGTCGATGATCCGACGACACATCTCGAGCTCACGATGGTGCACGAGGTGATGATCCTCGACCACAGTGGCCCCGAGCTCGCATTGCTGCACCTCGGAGCTGCGATCAAGATGTTCGTCGGCGTCTCCGCGGTCGCGATGCTCGTGAACCCGCTCGCTGGTGAGCGCTCCCTGGGAGCCGTCGGCGCGCACCTCGGCCTTTGTCTCGCGATCGGCGTCGCGATCGGCCTGTCCGAGTCCTTGGTCGCCCGACTCAAGCTGCGCGTGATTCCGCAGTACATCGTGGTCGCGCTCGTTGCGGCGGGCATCGCGCTGCTCTCGATGCTGGGACGCGGAGGTCACGGATGAACCCGCTGCTGATCTCATTCGTCGGTGTGCTGCTCATCCCGCTATTCGTGGCCACGTGGCGACTGAGCCTGTTCGCCCTGGCCGCGCAGGGCCTGCTCATGGGGTGGATCAGTTATCAGCTCGATCCGGCTCTCGACTCCGTCGGCGCGTGGGTCGGGATGTTCGACCTGGTCGTCGTGCGTGGTCTTGCCGCACCGCTCGCGCTCTACGCCGTGCTTCGTTCGCAGCGTGCGACATCTCGCAACGATGTCACCCCGCCGAACTTGATGTCGTGGACGCTCGCGATCGCGCTCGTGTTTGTCGCATTTCGCTTCGCCGACATGCTCGTCCCGGTCGCAGGCACCGAGCATTCGTTCGTCGCGGGCGCGACCGCTGCGCTGTTACTCGGACTCCTCGTACTCGCGACGCAGACCGGACCATTCAGTCAGATGGTTGGCGCACTTCGAATCGAGAACGCCATCGTGTTGTTCGAGCTGGGCAGCGGCCATCGGGATCTGGCGATGCAGATCGCCCAGACCGTGATTCTGGTCGCCACGGTTCTCCTGTTTCGCTGGTACCTCAACACCCTCCCGCGCTCGAGCGCGCTCAAGGTCAGCGCGGTCGAAGGGATGAACCTGTGACCTGGCTCTTGCTCGTTGGCATCCCGATCTTGAGCGCGCTTGCCGTCTTGACCACGCGCGTCGCCAAGGTCGCGTCCACGGTGATGCTGGTCACCGCAATCATGACCTCTATCGTGGCGACCGTGCATGCTGCACTGCCGACCCAGGCCCCGTTCCTCGAGGGCTATCTGCACGGGGACGCGACGGTTCAGCTCTTCGCACCCGTGATCAACTTCATCTTCGCGGGAATCGCTGTCTACGTACGTGCGCGCGTCGCAACCGAGCCCTCATCGCGGCGCTTCGTTTTCCTCGCTCTGGGGTTCCTGGCCGCCTCGAATCTGGCGCTGCTGAGCAATCACCTGTTGCTGATGTGGATCGGGATCGAGGCCACAACGCTCGCGGCTGCGCTCATGATCGTTCGCGCCGATGCGCCGGCGTCCCGCCTCGCGTCGTGGCGATATCTGCTGTTCTCGACGGTGGGACTCGGGCTCGTGCTCCTCGGTCTCTCGTGTCTGACAAGGAGCATGGAGCTGGCAGGGCAGGAGCCGACGCTGTTTCTCGATGCGATGCCGGCCGCCGTCGCCGGTCCGACGAACGCATGGCGCGAGCTCGGAGTCGCGCTCGTGCTGCTCGGGATCGGGACCAAGCTCGGCCTCGCACCGATGTACAGCTGGCTGCCCGAGGCGTACGACGAGGCCCCCGCATCGGTGACCGCGATGCTCGGCGCGGTGCAGTTCAACTGTGCACTCGTGTTGCTGTTCCGGATCGTGCACATCTACCGGCCGGGGAGCGGCGGGCTGATCACCGGGGAGCTGCTCACGATCGGACTCGCTTCGGTTGCGGTGTCGACCGCCAGCATCGTCGCGACGCGCAACTTCAAGCGTCTCCTTGCCTACGCATCGATCAATCACGCAGGTGTCATCGCGATCGGACTGGGGCTCGGAAAGTCCGCGTCCTTCGGCTTGCTCCTGTATGTGCTCAGCAACGCCTTCATCAAGGCGATCCTGTTCCTCACCGCGGGCAAGATCGAGGCGCACTACGGGACCAAGGATACGAAGTCGATCGCGGGCCTCATCAAGGATCTGCCGTACAGCGGCTTTCTCCTCATGGTCGGAACGTTCGCGCTGCTGGGCTTCCCTCCGTTTGGTAGCTTCCTCGGAGAGCTGCTCATCCTGTCGGCGCTGGTCACCAGCGGCCAGATGTTCGTGTTCGCCACCTTCTGCGTGCTGATCACCGTGTCGTTCGTAGCGACGGGACGCACGATCTTTCCGATGATCTGGGGCGAGCCCAAGCAGGCGCGAACCTGGCCGCAGCAGAGAGGCACGGCGGTGTTGCACAAGCTGATGTTTCTTGTCTTGCTGCTCGTCCTCGGGATCTACATTCCGCCGCAGATCAACTCGCTGATGACCGACGTGGCGCACTCGGTGGCAGGCACGTGACCTCCGTCCTCGTGCATCGCGAAGTGGCTGGCGACATCGAGTTGCTGCCGATCGGACCCTGGCGGGACAAGCTCCTCGAACGCGCGCGTGCCGGTCTACGCCCGTTGACGCTCTATGGCCGCCGCGACGGCGATCAGGTTCTTGTCACTGTTGTCCATCAGTCCGGATCCGCGCTGGTGGTTTCGCGGACGTCGATCGAGGCGGCGCACGGATTTCACGAGTTGACGTCGGAGCTCCCCGGACTCCATTGCTTCGAGCGAGAGCTGCATGAACAACATGGTGTACGCATCGCCGGCCACCCCTGGCTCAAGCCGATCCGCTTCGAGGGACTCGACCAGGCGGCGATGGCCTCCTATCCGTTCTATCGCGTCGACGGTAAGGAAGTGCACGAGGTCGCCGTCGGCCCCATCCACGCGGGAACGATCGAGCCGGGGTCGTTTCGGTTCATGTGCTTCGGCGAGCACGTCTTGCATCTCGAGGTCCACCTCGGATACCAGCACCGTGGTGTCGAGAGCCGGCTCCTCGAGCGCGAACCACGCGCCCTGGCCCCATGGATCGAGACAATCGCGGGAGACACGAGTGTCGGCCACTGCTGGGCGTATTGCGCAGCGATCGAGACGCTCGCCGGTCACGAGGTCTCCCTCGAGATCGAAGTCGCACGCGCCTGCGCACTCGAGCTGGAGCGCATCGCCATGCATCTCGCGGGACTCTCGGGCATGTCAGCCGACGTCGGGTTCCTGCCCGGCGCTTCGACGTACGGTCGCCTGCGAACGACCGCGATCAACACCTCAATGAGGTTGTGCGGCAGCCGGTTCGGTCGGGGTGCACTGCGGCCGGGCGGTAATGGCATGCAACTCGATGACGAGCTGGCGACGCTCGTGCGCGCAAACGTGCGCCTGCTGCGGCACGACATCGCAATCATCAACGACTGTTTCTTGTCCGCCCGTTCAGTCCGTCATCGGCTCATGGGTGTCGGTGTACTGTCGTCTGAGACCGCGAGTCAGCTCGGCCTCGTCGGCATGGCAGCGCGCAGCGCCGGCCATGCGATCGACACGCGACTACCGGCGTACGGTCTCTACGAGCATCATCCTATCGCGCTTTGCACAGAAGCCGCAGGTGATTGCTGGGCGCGTGCGCGGCTGCGGATCGCAGAGATCGATGCATCGCTGACCTGGCTCGAGCATGTGATGGCTGAGCCGCGCGCGTGGAAGCCTCACCGCACCGAACTGGCGGCGCTGCCACCGTCGGAGCTCGCGATCGCCGTGGTCGAGGGTTGGCGCGGCGAGGTCGTGCACTGCCTCGAAACGAACGCAGAGGGAGCGCTCCTTCACTACAAGGTCCAGGACCCATCGCTGCGCAACTGGATGGGTGTTGCCGTTGCGGTGCGCGGCAACGACATCTCGGACTTTCCGATCTGCAACAAGAGCTTTGACCTCTCGTACTGCGGGAATGACCTATGACGATCTTCAAGGCCCTGCGCGTTCGGATGTCACAGGGCCAGCAGTTCATCACCGACCTCCGCGCAACGAAACCCGTCGGATTGCGAGGTATGCCGCGGATCGCCGCCGGTGCGTGTGCGGAGGGCTGTAATGCCTGCGTCGCCTCCTGCCCGACCGGTGCGATGCGACTGGATCCGGTCTCGATCGATCTCGGCCGTTGCATTTTCTGTAGCGAGTGCGTGCTCGCGTGCCCGCAGAGCAAGATCGAATTGACGCCCGAGCCGCGCATGGGGGGGACCACTCGGGAGGACCTCGTCGTGACAGCGGGGGCGGAGGAGCGGTTGAAGATCCGCGCGAACACAGGCATCGCGAAGCTGTTCAAGCGCTCGCTGAAGTTGCGCCAGGTCTCCGCGGGCGGTTGCAATGGATGCGAGCTGGAGCTGAATGCCACCGCGAACGTCAACTTCGATCTGCAGCGTTTTGGCATCGAGTGGGTAGCCTCGCCACGCCATGCCGATGCGCTGGTGCTCTCGGGGACCTTGACGCGAACGATGAAGGACGCCGTCCGCCTTGCCTGGGACGCGATGCCAGACCCCCGCTTCGTTGTCGCGGTCGGTGCATGCGCGATCTCGGGCGGACTCTACGATGGCGCACGCGGGGTCGAACGCGGGTTTCTCGACGAGGTCATCCCTTCGCTCTACGTGCCCGGCTGCCCTCCGCATCCGCTAACGTTCGTCAACGCGATCCTCGATCTCCTCGGAGTCGCGTGACGCTACGCCAACGTGTCCGGGCCAAGCGACGCCTTTTCTACCAGCACGACATGTTGTCGTTTGTCGCTCTGCTCGCTGGGAGGGGCCGGATAACCGCGGGCAACCCATGGCTATCGTGACTGGTCCGCGTCCTGCAACCGGTGGGGCGATGAGCTCGCAGGCAGTACTCGATGCACCCGACGAAGACGCCATCTTCGATGATCAACTGCCGCGTGCAATGCAGGGCAAGTCCGCAGTTCACTTCACACCCGTTTCGGTCGCGCGACATGCTGCACGTCTGCTCGCGCCGAATCCCGGGATGCGCGTGCTCGACGTGGGCGCGGGACCAGGCAAGTTCTGTGTCGTCGCCGCGGCTGAGGTTCCGACATGCACGTTCGTCGGTGTCGAGCTGCGTTCGCATCTTGTACCGGCGGCCACGCGGCT
>JAYVWH010000702.1:0-2541 GCA_043786265.1 Kofleriaceae bacterium
CTGGCCGAGCCCGTGGCGCTTTGCGTGGTGCACCATGTACAGCGCGTAGATCTCGGCGGCCTGTGGCGCATGGCGGCGCGACGGTCCCGCGTCGCAGAACCCGACGATGTCGCCGTGAGTGACGTCGCAGGCCACGAGCGTGAAGATGGAGCGGTCGCGCAGGATCTTGCGCCGCGACTCGGCGCGCTGGCCAACGTCGATCCGATCGAGGACCGTGTCGGGGAGGATGCCGCGATAGCTGGACTGCCAGCTCTCCGTGTGCGCGCGCGCGATCGCCTCGGCATCATCCAGCTTGGCTTCGCGCACGGCAAATCGCATCAATTACCTTCGCAACGCCCTTCGGCGTTGCTGCGCGCCCCGGCAAAGCCGGGACTTGCTACATCTCGGGGACACCCCAGCGTAGCAGCTTGCGATACAGCGTCTTGCGATCGACTTCGAGGATCTTGGCAGCGTCGGTCCGGTTGCTCTTGCACGCCTCGAGCACGCGCAGCACGTGACGGCGCTCGACCTCCTCGAGCGTCAGGAGCTCGGGCAGGTCACTACCCGAGAGGGCAGCATTGCGCGCCCTACGCTCGCGGATCTTCTCCGGCAGGTCCTCGACTTGAATGTCCTCGAAGTGGGCGACCGCGACGGCTCGCTCGATCGAGTTCTCGAGCTCGCGCACATTGCCCGGCCAGTCATGCGCGAGCAGGCGCTCGGCCGCAGCTGGTGACAGCGCAACGACCTTCTTGTCGAGCACGACCGCTGCCTTGCGCAGGAAGTGCTGTGCGAGCAGCAGCACGTCACCACCGCGAGCACGCAGCGGCGGCAGCGGCACGTGGATCACGTTGATCCGATAGAACAGGTCCTCGCGGAACCGTTTGTCCTCGATCATCGCCTCGAGGTCCTGGCTACTCGCCGCGATGATGCGCACGTCCGGCGTGCCCTCCTGCAGCTTGCGCAGGAGCAGCGGCTGAGCCGCGAGCGGAAGCTCGGAGACGTCCTCGAGGAACAGTGTGCCGCCCTTGGCGCGAGCAAACGCTTCGGTCAGCGCGTCGTCGGCGCCCGCACACGTCAGCGCGATGAACGGTCCGCTCGCACGGCGACTGCGCTCGTGCATCACGCGCGCGACCGCTTGCTTGCCGGTGCCAGATTCGCCCGTGATCAGCACCGGCGATTCGGCCGCCGCGACCTGCTCGACTAGATCGTAGACCCGGTGCATCGGCGGGCTCGCCCCGACCAGGTCTCCATGGCCGCGGGTGGTGGCGACCGCTTCGCGGAGGCGCTTGACCTCGCCGCGCAGCGCCCGGTGCTCGGCCGCCCTACGTACCGCGATCGCGAGCGCCTCTATCTCGACCGGCTTGGTCACGAAGTCGTACGCGCCGCTACGAATCGCTCCGACCGCCGTCTCCAGGCTGCCGAATGCCGTCAGCACGATCACCGGGACGTCGGGGCGATCTGCCACAACCTTCTGGCAGACCTCCAGGCCGCTCATGCCCTTCATGTTGAGGTCGGTGACCACTACATCGATATCGTGGTCCGGCAGGGCTGCGATCGCGTCGCCGCCCGTGTTGAACGGCACGACCGTAATGCCGCGTTTTTTGAGGCCGAGTACGACCAGATCGACCATCTCGCGCTCGTCATCGACGAAGAAGACCTTCATGCTGCTGTTCCTCTCGGCACGTACACCGTGAATGTCGAGCCTTGGCCCGGGGTTGACTCGACGGCAATCCAACCGCCGTGCTCACGAATAATTCCCCACGAGACACTAAGCCCCAACCCGGTTCCCTCGCCTACCCCTTTGGTGGAGAAGAACGGTTCGAAGATACGTTCACGTGTCGCCGCGTCCATGCCCGTCCCGTGGTCGTGGACGTCGATCGCCAGCCACTCGGTCAGTGCGCTACCGACATGCGCAGGCGCGGCATGCTCGACCGCGCGGACCGCAAGCTCGACTGTCGCCCCTGCGGGGGACGCATGAATTGCGTTGATCACGAGGTTGGTGAGCACCTGCTGGAGCTGCGCATCGTCGGCCTCGATCTCGAGGGGCTCGGGCGACTCGCGGCGCTCGACCGCGACCTGCGCCTTCTTCGCGATCGTCGCGAGCAGCTCGCATACGCGCGCGAGCATCGCATCGGCACGCAGCCGGCCCTTCAACGGCGGCCGCGGCCTGGCAAAATCGAGGAGCTGCTGGATCAGCGCGGTCATCCGCTCCGCCTGCTCGACCACGATGCGGGCGGAGTCGATCGCGTCGTCGCCTTCGACTTCCTTGTCGCGGATCAGGCGCGCGCGCCCCTGCACGACGTTGAGCGGAGTGCCGAGCTCGTGCGCGAGCCCGGAGGCGAGCTTGCCGACAGTGGTGAGGCGATCGGCGTGGCGTAGCTGCTCCATCGCTGCCGCGCGCGCGCTGCGCTCCTCGGCCAGGCGCTCGCACATCAGGTTGATCTCGGTGGCGAGCTGGCCGAGCTCGTCGCGCTGGGCGAGGCGCAATGGTCCCGTGAGATCGCCGGTGCCGACCCGGCGCGCTTTTTCGGCGAGCCGCGAGATCGGGCGGCCGATAAACAC
>JAYVWH010000703.1:0-1754 GCA_043786265.1 Kofleriaceae bacterium
TGAAGGCTTCGAGGTCGAGCTTGTGGGCGCGCACGACCATCGCGGCGAAGATCTTGGTCATCGACGCGACCGGACGCGCATCGTCGGCATGCTTCGCGAGCAGCTCGCCACCCGCCGCGTCGAGGACGACGACGCTGGGCGACTCGAGCTGCGGCGTGTCGGCGCGTGCAACTCCGGCGACGGCTACAACGAACGCCAGCACCACGCGCACCACGCCAAGATTCTGTCACAATCAGGGGCGATGGGCCGCTTCGCGTTTCTTCTGCTGCTGCTGTTGGCCGCTTGCCCCAAGAAAGCCAAAGAGGCCGAGCTCGAGCCGCTCGGCAGTGGTACCGCGCCTCCCACCGGCCACTCGGTGACCAAGGTCAACGAGGACGGTCTCGTTCCCGGCGACGGTGGCGGCCTGCGCGGCAAGCTCGAGGAGATGGCCAACACCGGCAGCGATGGCGGGAAGAAGCCGGTCAAGGCAACCGTGGATGCGGGCGTAGTCGATGCCGGTCTGTACGGCGGCAACGGCGCGCCACCTTACATGGATGACGAAGGCCACCTGCACGGCCCCGGCGGTCCGGTGTTCATGGGCCGCGGCGTCGAGTGCAACGCCGAGCGCGAACACTGCATGCGCGCGGGCGTTTGGTTCGCCGTCGGTAACCTCGTAGCGGGCAAGCTGTACCGCGCGGTCCCGGTCTTCGAGTACGAGAGCAAGTGGTACAACTGGCGCGGTCGCGAGGAGAGCTTCGCGATGCGGTTCAAGACCAAGGTCGGGACGCACGAGACGCTGCACGCCGGCGACCCCGTGATCTGGTTCATCGACGAGAACGCATCGAAGAAGTTCGTCGACAACGAATACGATGCGCTCACGAGCTCGCGCTGGGAAGCCGGGGTGATCGACCAGGTGTTGCCCGACAAGATTCACGTCAAGGGCTGGACCTACGGCGCCGTGCCGATCGATACGACGCGCATCATCGTCGAACGGAAGTAGCAAGCTCCGGCTTTGCCGGACCGCGGTGAGCGGTTCTGGGCGCGCGTCGAGCGCGTCGGGTCGATGAAACGTGTGGTCGGAGATCAGCTCGAGGACGAGCACTACACGGTCAAGACGCGCGGCGAGCGCTATCAGCCGGGCGCTCGTGCGATCGGGCAGGGCTCGTACGAATTCGTCCGGCACGAGGATCACGTGCACTTCACCTGTCGCCTCGACGACATCGAGCACGACGCACCCGACGAGCTGCATGTGGACGAGCTCGGCGATTATCTGGTGTTGTTCGATCGCACTCAGGTTCCATCGCATCCGCCCACTCGGGCGATCTGGACCGCAGCGGGTGACCCATCCCTCCTCGACAGCGAAGGCGCCGAGCTCGTGATCGTCGGGCATGGCGAGTGCAACTCCGAGACATAGGAGGAAATATGGCGAACCCGAAATGGTGGAATGACGAGCACGAGAGCACCTGGTCGCGCGTGAAGTCCGCGATGAAGCGAGACTGGGAGCAGACCAAGGCGGATCTCTCGAGCAAGGGCAAGGACCTCGATCAGGACGCCGGCGACACGGTCAAGCAGGCGATGGGTAAGCAGCCCGTTCCGCCGATGAACCAGCCGAACAAGAACAACGATGAGTGGGATCAGATGGAGGAGGGCGTTCGCTACGGCGTCGGCGCGCGCTCGCAGTACGGGGCGGAACACACTGAATGGAACGACCGCCTCGAGGGCAAGCTCAGCGAAGAGTGGCGCGACATCAAGAGTGGCCGGAGCTGGGACGAGGT
>JAYVWH010000704.1:0-4315 GCA_043786265.1 Kofleriaceae bacterium
GTATTCCGGACGACGCACCGTTCGCGCCGCCGACCCGGCAAGTTGCCCCGATCACCCCCGTCGCCGGTGTGAGCTACTTACCGCCGTCGATGCCGCCCCAGAATCAGGCGGGTCTCGTCACTAAACCCGGAGGCCACGCCGCACCACCGCGAACATCGGGCGAGACCGAGGTCGTGCGCCCATCGGGCAACTACAACCAGCCGCGCCCTTCGGGAGGGATGGACAGCGTCGCACCGACGGTGCAGCGCAGGTCCGGTCAACGCCCGCTCAGCACGACGCCGCAAGCGTCCAACGCGTCGATGTCGTTCGCGGCACCCGCGGCGCATCGCTCGCTCGGCCTCATCGCGATCGTGCTCGTCATCGATCTCGGGCTCGCGGGTGCTGGTGCCTTCTTGCTCGCGAAGGGGATGGCAAAGCCAGCCCCCGCGAAGGTCGACAAGAAGTCTGGCAAGGCCGAGGCAGCGTCGACCACGAGCGGATCCGCTGCTGCGGCCGCCTCTCCTGCGCGCTGCCGTGGTGACCAACCCATCGCGGGCAACATCGATATCTCGTTCGAGGTTCACCCCGACGGTACCGTTGCGACTTCACTGCCGTCGAGAACTCGACCGGCAACCTCGAGCTCGCCGCGTGTCTCGCGCGTGTGATCGAGGGCTGGAGAGTGTCGCCCTTCCAGGGCAGTCCCATGTCTTTCGTGAGACCGTTCAGCTACCCGTGATTCCATGACCACCGACACCCGTACCAACACGTCCGGTGCGCACGCGGCGCTCGTCGGCACCGAAGTCCTCGTCCTCGATAACGACAAGCGCGTGCACGCCGGCATCGAGCAGCTGCTCGCCGAAGCTCGCATGCACTGCACGTGCGTCAGCGATGCGGCGAGTGCACTCGCGCTCGTCGAGAAGCAGTTCTTCTCGGTCGCGCTGATCGACATCGACACGACCGTGCCGCGCGATGGCATCGACACGATCCGCAAGGTCAAGCAGGCGTCGCCGACCACCATGATCATCGCGCTCACGCCGCGCCGCTCCTACGACGACGCCGTTGATGCGGTGCGCGCGGGCGCGGTCGATCTCGTCCTCAAGGCGCCCGAGTCCGTGCAGTACCTCAAGGAGCGCGTCGTTGCAGCCGCCGGCCGCTCCGTCGGCCGCCGTGAGATCGACTCCATTCTCAACGAGGTCAAGAAGGTCCACGACGAGTTCCTCGAGAAGTTCATGGCGGCCGAGCGCATGGCGACCGACGCGGCCGACAAGGTCGCCGGGCGCGATCAATCGCGCATGATCGGCCTCGACGAGATGACCGTACTAGTCGTCGACGAGACCGACACCTTCGTCAATGCAATGACCACTGCGAAGCCCAAGGGATTCGCGTTCCAGCACGCGCCCTCAGGTGGTGAAGCCCTCGCGCGGGTCGGTGGTGACCTCCATTACGCGATGATCGCGGAAGACCTCAGTGACCTCCCGGCGCGCACGATCGCGAAGTCGATCCGCAGTGCATCGCCCGACACCGTCGTGCTGATCTACAGCGGTCCGGGTCCCGAGGGTCACGTCAACCTCTTCGAGCAGGCCGGCACGCGCTCGATCCTGAAGCCATTCACCGAGGCGAGCCAGCTGATCGCGCGCATGGACGACCTCGCCGAGGCATGGCGCGCAAAGGCGCGCGAGCGCCGCTACACCCAGCTGTTCCGCGAGAAGCACTTCGACTTCCTCCGCCGCTATGTCGACGTGAAGTCCAAGATCGATCGCGCGCTCAACGACGGCCCGGGCTAACGGACCGCGCCAAAAAAAGTCGCATCGCCCCTCGAGCCCGTACTATGGAACGATGAACCGAGAATCATTGTTCGTGGGCGTCGCTGTCACACTCGCGCTGGCACCAGGATGCACGAGCGGGGAGTCCCCGCAGTTGCCGCACGTTACCCCACCGGTCAGGGCCGCGCTTCCGCCGGGACTCGGCGGCACGGCCCAGGGCGTCGCGCCGATGCTCGACCCCAGCGACATCAAGACAAGGTTCTTCGCGAACGGGCCAACCAACGTCTACGCCATCCTCGAGAACATCGACGGGCGAATCGACGACATCAACGGGAGGACCGGGGACTGCACCACGCAAGCGCCGGTGGCATACACCGTCAATGCGTGGGGGCAAACGCTGACGGCCTACGCACAATGCGTGACGGATCTGCAAGCGCCCCCGGGCGGCCCACCCGGTTTCTTGGAGTTCGGCACCACCCCCGACGGCGCGACCTGGATCAACGTCACGCTCGCCGGCAGCACCGTGCTCGCACAGCTAACTCCGATTGGCGACGCGACCGGACAATACGCCGTGCACACCTGGCTGACGGTCCCGGCCAACACGGCGGACTGCACGGATCCGTTCATGCGCGGCAGCTACGGCGCGATCGAGCTGAAGGCCGACGAGAGCACCAAAGCGTTCGAGATGGTGGTCGCCGGAACCGGCTTTGGCTACTGCGGCGCACAGCTCAGGTCCGACGGCACGAACGTCTACTTCACCGGATCGACCGACATGGGCGCGACCTGCAATTCGATCGAGAGCACGTGCGGCGCGGCGAGCGATGTCACGATGTCGGCGACGTGCGGCACCTCGACGACAAGCTTCTCGCTAACCTCGCTCGGCCGCATGGCGGCACCGTCGTGCAACACCGGCGCGAGCCAGTATCCGGCGTCGGGAAATACGGTTGACGTCGGCGGTACCGCGACTGACAGCGTCCAGATGTTCCAGACGACCGCGCCGGCGCCCGGCGTCGGCACGATCTGACGAAGAGGGATGTATCGAGTAAGCCGACCGGCCCGGTGAAACCGCTTAGTATGTGGTCATGCGCTGGTGCCTCTTGTTCATCGTCACCGCGTGCCACTTCAGCTCGGGGAAGCTCCGGGCCGATGCCGAGCTCGAGGTCGATGCGGAGGATGCGAGCGACATCGACGGGCCGCTCGACGTCGCGCAGGATGCGTTCGATCCGCTGTGCTTTGGACGCAGCCCGTTCACGGTGTGTCTGACGACGCTTCCGACCACGCCGCTCACACTGTCCTCCGGTGCGAATATCGATTCGAGCGTCAGCGCAGCGGGCAAGTGCAATGGCGGTACAGCCGACGTGCTCCAGATCTCCGGCGTCGATGTCTGCGTCGTCGCCGCGACTTCGATCACGACGACAAATCCGATCGGAACCTTCGGCACGCTACCGCTCGTGCTCGTCGCGATTGACACGATCACGATCAACGGACTCGTCGATGCGACCGCGACAAACGGTGGTTCGGGAGGGCCGGGCACGAATCCGGCGGTGTGCGGCGCGTTGACCGCGTCCAACGGTGCCGACGGTGTAGCGAGCGCGGGTGGCGGCGGCGCGGGGGGCAGCTTCGGTACCCGAGGTGGAAATGGTGGCGCAGGCGCGGCGGGCGCAACCGCCGGTGGTACGTCGGCCGCCGCGATCGCTACGCCGGTCACGATGCTGCGCGGTGGCTGTCAGGGTGGCTCTGGTGGCCTCGGCACCGATGGTAACGCGCGCCGCGGAGATGGCGGTGGCGCGTTGTATCTCGTAGCGCGCGGTACGATCATGATCGCGGGCACGCTGACGGCGTCCGGTGGCGGCGGCTTTGGTGGCAAGAGCAAAGGCGGCGGTGCCGGTGGCGGCTCGGGCGGCATGATCGTGCTCGATGCACCGACGTTGACGATCGATGCCGCGTCGCACATCGTGGCCAACGGCGGTGGAGGTGGTGGTGGCGGAGGCCAGACCAGCGACGGTGGCAATGGCGCGAACGCGTCGACGCAGCTCGGTGCTGCCGGAGGAGGAACCGCCGATGGGACCGCGACGGTCGGTGGCGCCGGTGGGTTCGATCAGATTGCTGGCGGATCTTCGGCAACCGCCGCCGTCGGTGCGGGTGGTGGTGGTGGTGGTGGAGCCGGCGTGATCCGTGTGATGTCGGGCCAGCAGCTCGCGGCGGCAAACGCCTCGCCGGCTCCGAGCTGACCACGAGAAATTCGCAGGCGCCCGGCACACGGCTCGCATTGCACAGCTGCATGAGCGAACCCGGACGCGCCAGTGCCCCTACCCCGCTGAAGCCTCGCAACATGGGACCGTCGATCCCAGCCTATTTCGAGTCCACGCTCGACATGCTTCCGGGTGTGCTTGTGCCCCTGCGCTCGATGTTCCTGCCTCTGCGCGGCGTGCTGATCTCGCCGGTGGGCACCGCCCAGGAGCGCGCGATCATGCCCAGCGTGGGACCCGATGCAACGCTGGAGCAACTGGTCTTCGAAGCACTCAGGCACTGCCCCAAGCCACGCGGCTGACGGGACACGCCGAGACTTCTGA
>JAYVWH010000705.1:0-5516 GCA_043786265.1 Kofleriaceae bacterium
GAACATCTCGAAGCACGGGAGGTCCTGCGCATGCTCCTCGCGCAGCTGCTTGATCGCGACGTGGCGCTGGAATCCCGCTTCGCCGCTCGCGCGACCGAGCAGCAGGTCCGTCAGCGAGCCCCTCGCCAACGTCCGGATGACTTCATAGCGCCCGAGGCGAGTCCCCACCGCCGTCTATCGTAGCGCGCGCCCGGCCCTAGTTGCCACGAAGGACGGTGTCGAGCGCTGAAACGAGGCTGACGAGGTCCTGATGCAGGTCGCCCTGGTTGACTTCCTCCAGGGTCTCGGTCATCCGGTCACGGAACTCGGCGTAGTTGGGGGTCTGGGAGCTCGTGGTGAACCACATCGTCTCCTTGGGTGCATACAGCGTGTCGTCGCGCCACGTCCAGCCATCGTCCACGAGGAGGCGCTTGAGCAACGGCCAACGAACGTCCTGCATGGACGACCCAAGTGCAGGGCCCGTGCCTCGTGACTACGCCCTTACTTGTCCCGGCGTTTGCCCAGAAGTCCGCGAACTGCCGACCGTGCGGAGAGGCGCGGTAGCTGGGTCAGCGAGCGCGCAAGCGCGATCGCTAGCTGGAGCGGGCTATCACCGCGCGCCTCGATGGCGACACGGTCGCCACGCTGTGCGTCCTCGAGCGCACCGCGAGCGATGGTCCGCGATCCGTCGCTGCGGATCTCGACGATCAGGCGGGCGACCACCGGCAGTTCGTCGGTGCGCTCGAGCGCGTCTGCATCGCGTGCGCTCCCTACGAGCTCCGTTTTCGCCCTGTCGTCCGTCGCCTTGGCCACACCACACTCTACAGTGAGACATGGACCTCAGCACGCTCCGTGATCGCATCGACTCGGTCGATCGCCAGATCATCGCATTGCTCGCGGAACGCCTGAGGATCGTCGAGGAAGTTGCACTCGCCAAGCTCGACGCGGCGAGCCCATTTCGCGACCGCGAGCGCGAGGAGCGCCTTCTACTGCGGCTCCGCGAGCATGCGACCCAAGCCGGCATCGATCCGCATCAGGTCGAAGCGATGTACCGCGTGGTCATGGACATGTCGGTCGCGCATCAAGAAGCGACCGTGCGTAACCGTCCCGATGCGCCGCTGCGCGTGACCTATCAGGGCGTCGAAGGCAGCTACAGTCACCTCGCGGCGCAGCGTCGATACGGCGGACGTGGCGGCGGCGCACTGCTCACGGGTCACGATTCGTTTCGCAGCGCGGCCGATGCCGTGATTCACGGTGCCGCCGATCTCTCGCTGCTGCCGATCGAGAACACCACGGCCGGCAGCATCAACGAGACCTACGACCTGCTCGCCGACGGAAAGCTCCACATCACCGGCGAGGTCGTCAGCTCGATCGAGCATTGTCTGCTGGCGCTTCCGGGTGTGGGGCTCGACGAGATTCGTGTCGTGATCTCGCACCCGCAAGCGCTTGCGCAGTGTCAGGCGTTCTTCGTGCAGCACGCGCATCTGTCGGCTCGGCCCGAGCTGGACACTGCTGGCTCGGCGCGCAAGGTCACACAGAGCGGCGATCGGTCGTTGGCTGCAATCGCGAGTGCAGCGGCCGCGAAGACGTATGGCCTCGCGATCGTCGCACAGGGGATCCAGACCAACGCCGGTAATGCCACGCGCTTCGTCGAGATCGGTCTGCGTCCAGCCCCGGTCGCCGATGGCGCCCCGGTGAAGACGTCGCTGCTCATCGCGCTCGCGGACCGCCCCGGTGCGCTCGGCGAGGTGCTCGTGCGGTTCGGCAAGAATGGCCTGTCGCTGACCAAGCTCGAGTCGCGTCCGATCCCGAGCGCACCGTTCACATATCGCTTCTACATGGACGTCCTTGGTCACGCGGCATCCGCGCCGTTTCAGTCAGCGCTCGATGAGATTCGCCCACTGACATCCGAGCTCCACGTGCTCGGCACCTATGCGGCCGCGGGCTAACTAACCCATCGCTTGTGTTGATACCGTAGGCGTCGGCGTACGCCTACGCAGGATCAACACAGCCGAACTCTGGGGCAGTATGGCGACATGCGCGCTGTCCGAATTCACGAGCTGACGGGGCCGAGTGCCCTTCGCGTCGACGAGGTTCCCGATCTGGTAGCCACGGCAGGGCAGGTGGTGATTCAAGTCCGCGCTGCGGGCGTCAACTTCCCCGACATCCTGCAGACGCGCGGGCTCTACCAGTTCAAGCCCGCACCGCCGTTCTCTCCCGGTGGCGAGGCCGCAGGCGTGGTGACCGCGATCGGCGATGGCGTCACGACGGTGAACGTCGGTGACCGCGTCGCTGCGACCATGCTGTACGGGGCCTACGCCGAGCAAGTCGCGGTCCCCGAGCTCGCGTGCGTCAAGCTGCCCGAGAGCGTCGGATTCGACGTCGGTGCCGCGACCCTGCTCACCTACGCGACGACGTATCATGCGCTGTCGGATCGGGCGGCGTTACAGCCGAAGGAGACGCTGCTCGTCCTCGGAGCGGCCGGCGGGGTCGGCATCGCGGCGGTCGAGCTCGGTGCACTGATGGGCGCGCGCGTGATCGCAGCGGCATCGAATGCCGACAAGCTCGCTTTCTGCCGCGCTCACGGCGCCGCCGAGACGATCGATTACTCGACCGAGGATCTCAAGGATCGCGTCAAGGCGCTGACGAAGGGAGCCGGCGTCGACGTCGTCTACGATCCCGTCGGTGGATCGCTCGCCGAGCCCGCGCTGCGTGGTGTCGCCTGGCAGGGCCGTTACCTCGTCGTCGGTTTCGCCGCGGGCGAGATCCCGAGGATCCCGCTCAACCTCGTGCTGCTGAAGGGCTGCCAGATCGTCGGCGTGTTCTGGGGCTCGTTCGCGATGCGCGAGCCGGCGAAGAATCGTGCGCACTGCGAACAGCTGTTTCGTTGGATCGCCGAGGGCAAGCTGTCCCCCGCGATCGACGCGACGTTGCCGTTCACACAGGCCCAGGAGGCGCTCGAACGGCTCGAGCGCCGTCAGGTCAAGGGCAAGCTCGTGCTCGTACCGCTCCTACCCTGAGGCGCGGCGTGCCCGCACCGAACACCCACAGCTCTTCGAGAGCTACCGTCGAGTGCGCCTCACGCGGGCAATCATTGCGACCCACACGTCCCCATCCCTCCCACACGACGTCGCTGTCGAGTCCGTGCTGCTCGAGCGTCCAGGAGCAGCGCTGCGGTCAGAGACCTCGTTCACCGGGCGCCCACGATAACGCGCGGCGCTGCAGGCGTCGACGAGGGTGGGCTGTTACAAGCCGCAGGCCTGCATGCCGCCCTCGTAGCCCTTGCGGAACGAGGCGCTGCGCTGCGCGGCCGAGCCGTGCGTCCACGTCTCCGGTGTGACCTGACCCTGCGACTTGCGCTGGAGCACGTCGTCACCGATCTGCGACGCGGCGTTGAGCGCCTCGTCGATGTCGCCGATGTCGAGCAGGCCGCGGCGATTTGCATCCTGGCCCCACGCACCCGCGAGACAGTCCGCCTGCAGCTCGACCTGGATCTGCTCCTTGTTGCCGTTCGCGCCGATGTTGTGGGTCAGGTTCTGGACGTGGTGCCCGACCTCGTGAGCGATCACGTACGCCTGCGCGAAGTCGCCGGGCGCGCCAAACCGCGACCGCAGCTCGTCGTAGAACGCGAGGTCGATATAGACCTTGTGGTCGATCGAGCAATAGAACGGACCGACCGCGGTCGACGCGGTGCCGCACGCCGACTTGACGCCCTGCCGGAACAGCACGAGCTTCGAGGACTCGTAGCCGGTCACCTTGCCATGCCACGTCTTCTGCACGTCATCGAACACGAAGCCTACGAAGTGAACCATCTCGTCTTCGCTCGCATTCGATTGGACGGGCTGCGTCGTCGACGACCTCGTGGGCGCACCACCGCCCGCGCACGAGCTCAGGCCGCTGCCGCCAAGGCACGTTCCGCTCCCGAGCACGACTGCGAGGACGAGCCCGACGAGCATGCCCTTCCAGCCAAACATGCTGAGCAACCGAACGATCGCGAATCCGCCGCCGCCTCCACCCATTCCGCCGAGTCCCGGCGAGAAGCCCTGTCCGCGGCGATCTTCGATGTCATTGCTTTGATAAGACCTGTCCCAGCGCATATCCGTGGACAGCATCACAGCGCGTGCCAGCTCTCCGCCAGTGGAAACTCCCGCTGCCGATCACCTAGGGGCGCGCCGCTCAGCAACATCGGTTTGCCAGGTGATGTGACATCCGCGCCCAGCAGCTGCGCCAATGGTGAGGTGCGATCGCACAGAGAGCCGTCACGTGCGAATTTCGTCGAGCACGCCACACTTGATGAAAGTGCGTACGAAGCAGTTGGTCTCGCTTGCAGGCATCCTCGCCGGATGTGCAAGCCCTCAGTCGTCCGGATCGCGGACAGTCACGGCGAGCGCCACGACCGCGCGTGCCAGTGCCCAAGAAGTTCGGCCACCGATCACAAGCCACGGCGAATGCATCACCGTGCAGCTGCTCGAGGACGGCAAGCCGAAGGCAGCGATCTGCGTCGCCGAGGCGCAGGCGCGCGGGCTCACCGTCCTCGACCTTTCGGACACGTGGACGCCCACGCTGTTTCAGCCGGCGCCGGACGGACAGGTGCCCGCATTCCGGGCGCGCTACCTCGAGCTTGCCTCCGAGCAGGGTGAGGTTGGAATCGCAAGGGCCGGCTCTGCCGGCCCGCGCAGCGGCGCCGAAGGCGGCGCGCAGTCGATCGCAAGGGCCGGCTCTGCCGGCCCGCGCAGCGGCGCCGAAGGCGGCGCGCAGTCGATCGAGCTTCTCGCGGAGCTCTATGGGGTCGTGCCGAACATTTCGATCGCGCGTGCGCGACTCGCGGATGATGCGCGCCACGCGTGTCACGCGGCGGTGGACTCGGCACCGATCACGCGGCTCGACCGCCCGTTCTCGCAGGGCGACCGGGACACCGTCGCGGCGATGCTCAAAGGCTGGCGCTGGATCGGCACGCAGCTCACGACGGAGGCCCAGAAGCGAAAGCTCACCGATGTTGCAGCGCTCGAGGCCGATCCGAAGCTGCACGCGACGTATATCCGCTGGAAGAAGCTCGACGAGACGCATGCCGGCCTCGTCGCCGCGCAGCAGAAGCTCGCGTGCGAAGGCTTCCTCGCGGCCAAGGACGTCGACGGGACGTTCACGTGGCGGATGGGGCTCGCGGTCGAGAGCTTCCAGCGTCGCAACTTTTTGATGCCGACCGCACGCTTCGATCAGGAGACGCGCGACGCGATGATGCTCGATAGCCGCGAGCTCGATTACAGGCTAGCGCTGCGCGTGCTGCGCGAACGCGTCGTTGAAGCTACCGGGCTCCTCGAAGACGGCACCGCGGGCGAGGGGCCGCGACCGATCCTGGGTCGCATGCTCGATCCGCCGGCGATGCGTGCCGCGCGCGGTCATGAACCGTTGGCAAACGCAGCGCCCGATCTCGTCGGTCCCGCGACCGAGGCGGCCGCGCACCAACTCGGCTGGACGAGCGCTGCCAGTGTCCTCGACTTCCTCGAGCGCAACGCCGGTGGCGTGAAGGTCGCGATCGC
>JAYVWH010000706.1:0-5001 GCA_043786265.1 Kofleriaceae bacterium
CAGACCGCGGAGGTGATGCGGCCCGGACAGCCGCACACGACCGCGAACCTCCTCCCGTGGCTGCAACAAGGTGATGGCAAGTGGATCGGCACGAACCACCAGTTCACGTTCTTCCCGAACGGCCGCGTGATCCGCGCGTCGGGTGCCGCGATGTACACCGACACCGGCACGTACGGCTGCGTGTCCGTGATCAACGAGGAGGGCACGGTCCGTCAGGAGGGTGACGTGCTGATCATGGACTTCGAGACGGAGGATCAGAACCACTGTGGGCACAAAGACACGGGGCCCGCGTTGACCGTGCGCTACCAGATCACCTGGTACCAGTACAGCGACATGCCAGTGAACCTGTTGCTCGTCGACCTCACCTGCACGAAGGGCGCGATGTACTGCGACAACCAGATGGTCAAACGTTAACCGCTGCGGCGGGCCGCGGCGCACTCGCGATCGCTGCGACGCCGATCAGGATCGCAAGGGCTCGTCCGTCCAGTCATTCGTCGATGTTATCGAGGACAGAACGGCGTGACCAGCGTGTGCTCGAACGTTGAGGACCGCAGCACCGGCACGTAGTGCGAGATGGCGTCGTCGATCTCGCTCGTCCGCGCCGAGAATGGGTACGCGAACGCGTTGACCTCGTAGCCCTCTTGGCGGAGCAGAGTGATCGACGGGAGAATTTCGTCGGCGAGATAGGCCGCGAGCCCGAAGTTCTCGACGTAGTCCGGTGCCCGTAAGTGATTGACGCTGTGGGCCTCGATGGCGTGACCGTCCGCGCCGAGATCCGCGAGCTGTGCGCGCTGCTCGGTCGACGTGCGAGCGAAGTTCGAGACGAAGAACGTCACGCGCGCGCGCGCGGCCTGCAACTGCGGGCGCAGCGCCCACCACTCGGCAATCCATGTGTCGTCGAACGAGAGCGCGACGCCAGGCCGCTCCGTCCCGTGCGCGAAATCGCTGTATGTGTCGAAGGCGAGCCCGCGTGCGATCGCACCATCGAGCACGTGCTCGATGACATCCACCCCGATCGACACGCCGGGCCGGTGGCCGTACAGCTCGACCACTTCTCCGCGCTCCGCGGCGCGGTCGAGCGCGGCGTCGAGCAGGTCGAGGGAAACCTCGGATGACGTGTCGATGTTGATGCCACAGTGCACGGTGCGGCCATCTCCATCGTAGAAGGCGCCGTCCAGATCATCGAAGTCACCGCAACCCGCGAGCGCTGCGAGCACGACGCCACATGTTAGGGTGGCGCGGTGCGCGGAGCTCTCGTTGCGGTAACGGTGCTCGCGATGTCGCCGGGCGCCGCTCGGGCGGACGCCGATCACGCAAGCGTTGACGTCGTCGCGCGTCCACTCGTACTGGTCTCTGGCGGGATCGAGGCACGCCTGGTCATCGAGGCCAGCAACGATGCCGGGAAGTCCCTCGCGCGTCCGCTGACGTTTGCGCCCGATGTCTGGTGGGGCGCAACCCGGCAGCTCACGCTTGGCCTCATCCACAGCAACGCGAGTCTAGACCGAATCGACGCGGGACGAACGTTCTGCGTCCGCCCCGGAACCATCGTCGGCTGGCGCTGCGAGCATGCGTATCGCGGCAGCGGCATCGATGCCCGCTGGAGCGTTGTGGAAGGAAACGTGGCCGTCGCGGCGAGGATGCGGCTCGTCTTGCGCGACATCGAGCCATGGAAGCCGGCGATCACTCTCGGTGCCCTCGCGCGCGCACGGCACGGCCGCCTCTCGGTAACGGTCGATCCTTATGTGCGGTTTGGACTCGCCCACCAGGACGAAGGAAACCGCGCCGCGCTCGTCGTACCACTGTGGTTCGCGATCCAGCCGGCGGCGCACACGGCAGTCGTCCTGCACGCCGGCTACGAAGCGGACATCGCAGTTGCACGCGACGGCTGGCGGCTTCCAATCGGCATCGGCGCAACACGCCGCCTCGGCGACGCGCTCGAGGTCGCGCTCGAGGTCGGATTCCCGGCCCTGCTGGGACCTGTGCGAGAGCTCCGCCGCCGAAATCTGATGCTCGCCGTCACCTGGCGCCGGTGACGCAGCCGGTCGGGGCGCCGGGGATGCGACCACGGCCAAGCGAGCAGTGCGGGTCATGCCAATACCGTCGGCCGGACCCGCGCCGTTTGTAGGATCACCCCCTCATTCGGTAGATGCGGGTGTGGTCGGGGCCCGCTGCTGTGTGGCCTTGAGGGGGAACTGGAGGTTGTGTGCGGTCGTGACGAGCGCGATGTGCGAGAACGCCTGCGGAAAGTTTCCGACCAGGCGGCGCTCGCGCACGTCGTATTCCTCGGCGAGCAACCCGACATCGTTGCGGAGCGCGAGCAAGCGTTCGAACAACTGGCGTGCCTCGTCGCGGCGACCGAGCAGCAGGAACGCGTCGGCGAGCCAGAAGCTGCACGCGAGGAAAGCGCCCTCGCCGTGGGAGAGACCGGTCTCGATCTCCGAGGGATCGTGGCGCATCACGAGACCGTCCACCACGAGCCGTTGCTCGATCGCGTGCACGGTTCCCGCGATCCGAGGATCGTCCGCAGGCAAGAAGCCCGTTGTCGGGATCAGCAGCAGACTGCCGTCGAGCTTCGTGGAACCGTAGGCTTGGACGAAGCTGCCGAGCGCGGTGTCGTAGCCATTCGCGCAGACCTCGGTGTGGATCTCGGCCGCGGTCGCACGCCAGCGATCAATCGGGCCTTCGAGCGACGCCTCTGTCGCGAGCTTGATGCCGCGGTCGAACGCGACCCACGCCATGACCTTGCTGAACGTGTAATGCCTGGGTTCGCCGCGGCTCTCCCAGATGCCGCGATCGGGCAGGCGCCAGATTTTCTCGAGGTGCGCGAGGAGCTCGATCTGGATGGCCCACGCCTCGGCGCTGCCGGCGACGCCTCCCCGATACGCCTGGTAGAGCGCGTCCATGACCTCGCCGTAGACGTCGAGCTGGACCTGGCCGTGCGCGGCGTTGCCGATCCGGACCGGCCGGCTGCCTTGATATCCTGGCAGGTGGTCGAGCTCGACCTCCGTCAGGCGACGCTCGCCGGCGATGCCGTACATGATCTGCGTCTGCTCGGATGAGCCCGCGACCGCGCGGACCAGCCAGTTGCGCCAGGCTGCCGCTTCCTCGAAGTACCCGCCGTTCATCAGCGCTAGCAGCGTCAGCGTGGCATCGCGCAGCCAGCAGAACCGATAGTCCCAGTTGCGCGTGCCGCCGAGGGTCTCTGGAAGGCTCGTCGTTGGCGCCGCGATGATGCCGCCCGTCGGCGCGAAGATCAGCCCCTTCAACGTGATCAGCGAGCGCAGTATCGTCTCGCGGTCCTCGCCGTCGACGGTCGCCCGGCTCGACCACTCTCGCCAGAAGTCCTCGGCATCGGCGAGCCCTGCAAACGGATCGACTGCCGCGGGCGGGGGGAGGTGCGAGGCCGCGTAGGTGAGCGTGAACGGCACCGATTCGCCTGCGGAGACCGTGAAGTCGCCGACCGTGTGCTTGCCCACGCCCTCGAGCGGGACCGGCGTACGAAGCACGAGCTGATCTGGTCCCGCGATTGCGCGCAGCGTCCCGTCGTCCAAGCGTTGCACCCACGGGATCCGCGCGCCATAACCAAACCGGATCACCAGATCGGTACGCATTACCATCGAGCCGCGTTCCCCGACGACGATCCGGATCAGGTTCGAATCGCCGGTGCGCGGCGGCATCACATCGATGACCACGACGGAGCCGGTGCTCGACTCGAAGCGGGTCTCGAGGATCAGTGATTCCCCACGATAGCGCCGCGACGTCGACCGGGCGACGGTGGGAGCTGCGGGTCCAATCAGCCAGCGCCCGTGGTCACTGTCGCCGAGCAGCGCCGCGAAGCAAGCGTCGGAGTCAAAGCGGGGCCAGCACAGCCAGTCGATCGAGCCGTCACGGCCAACGAGTGCGGCGGCCTCGCAATCACCGATGAGCGCGTAATCCTCGATGGGGGACGACATCGCTGACACCGTAGCATCCCCGCAATCGACGCTCACCACCGCTGCGCGTGCGCAGGCGATGGTCGTGGATCCGGCTCGAAAGCGAGCGTCAGCGAGCTGCGGACCACATTCTTCGCGGTACGGATCTCGAGGCACGCCCTCCGCGTCGCGACCAAGAGCCGACCTCGCGAATCCCAGTCCGCCCACGTCACGTCGTCTAGTGCGGAGGCGCTACAAGAGTTGGCACTAGCGCTGGGCCCCCATGATCACTGACCCGTTGCCAGCCTGGACACGTTATCCTGATTGCACGCATGCGAGACCAGGAACACAAGCCCGCAAGTCGAGAGCAGGACGTCCTCAAGGCAACGCTAGCCACCGAGGAGGCCCAGTCCGAGACCAAGTTTGCAGGTGGCAAGCCGCCTCCGGTCAACCAGGGCTTCCAAGAAGCCAATGGCACGGCAACACTCGCCTACGAAGAGGACGCAAACGAGCGAGAGCTCAAGCAAAAAGTCGGCAAGCTCGTCACCAGCAAGTTCGGTGGTGACTACAAGAAAGCGTTCACGCACTACGACGCCGACAAAGATGGTGCCGTCGGTAAGAGCGAGCTCGTCCAGCTGCTCAGCGATGCGGGCGTCGGCAATGGCCTGACGCGCGGCACGTGGGCAAACAAGATCATCGAGAAGCTCGACAGCAACGCCGACCAAGCGATCGAGTGGCCCGAGTTCGAATCCGTGTTCTCCGCGTCCGCGTAGCGCTGGCCCGCAACTCGGCGCAGGTCGAAACTTAGGGCTTCGCGGTCTTGCGACGCGTGAGGTCGATTGTCACGTCACGCAGCGGGCTGACGTTGCCGACCTTGGCGTCGCGTAGCCCCGTGACGACGCGGCGATCCGACGCTGCCAGCCCGAACCCACGACATCAGCTGGGAGGTGCCGCCCGTCGAGTCATCCCCTGTTGACTTGGTTGGGGCGAGGATCGAGAGTGCGCTCGAAAAGAGGCTCTCATGACCAAACTGATCACCACCACGCTCACGTTGTCCCTCGCGCTGCTCTGCGGCACGGCCCATGCGGGA
>JAYVWH010000707.1:0-2162 GCA_043786265.1 Kofleriaceae bacterium
TCGGCGCGTCCCGATCGCGTCGTCGGCATGCACTTCATGAATCCCGTGCCGCTGATGAAGCTCGTCGAGATCGTGCGCGGTCTGCCGACCAGCGACGACACGGCGAACACCGTCACCGATCTGGCGAAGCGGTTCGGCAAGACGACGATCGGCGCACGCGACATCCCCGGCTTCATCGTCAACCGCATGCTCATCCCGCTACTGAATGAAGCTTGTTATGGGCTTTACGAAGGGCTGGGTACGGCGGCCGACATCGACACCGGCGTCAAGCTCGGCCTCAACCACCCGATGGGGCCGCTCGAGCTCTCTGATCTGATCGGTCTCGATACGTGCCTGGCGATCGCCGAGGTCCTCCACCGCGAGCTTGGCGACGACAAGTACCGTCCATGCCCGCTCCTGCGCCAGTACGTGGCGGCAGGCTGGCTCGGCCGCAAGACGATGCACGGCTTCTACGAGTACGACCCGCAGGGACAGAAGAAGGTCTAGATGAGCTTCGCCGCGTACAACCACATCACGATCGCCGTCGAGGGCCGCCTTGGCGTTGTCACCATCAACCGCCCGAAGGCGCTCAACGCGCTCTCGAGCGAGGTGATCAGCGAGCTGACCCATGTCGCAAAGGCGATCGAGGTCAACACCGACATTCGTGTGGTCGCGGTGACGGGCGCGGGTGACAAGGCGTTCGTCGCAGGCGCCGACATCGCGGAGATGCAGGAGCTCGCGCCGAACAAGGCGCAGGAGTTTGCCGAGAACGGCGGCAAGCTCGGCGATGCGATCGAGAGCTCGAGCAAGCCGTGGATCGCGGTCGTCAACGGCTTCGCGCTCGGCGGCGGTTGCGAGCTCGCACTTGCGTGCGATTTCATCTACGCCAGCGAGAAGGCGAAGTTCGGCCAGCCCGAGGTCAAGCTCGGCGTGATTCCAGGCTTCGGCGGCACGCAACGGCTCGCCCGTCGCGTTGGCGTCGCCAAGGCCAAGGAGCTGTGCCTCACCGGTGACATCATCGATGCGCGCGAGGCGCTGCGCATTGGCCTCGCCGACGCGGTGTTCGCTCCCGAGGAGCTGTTCGGCAAGGTCGAGGGGCTCGCGAGCCGGATCGCCGCCAACGGACCGCTCGCGGTCGCCGCCGCGAAGCGTGTCATTCACCAGGGCCAGTCGATGAGCCTCGAAGCTTCGCTCGCGCTCGAACAGCGTGCATTCGGCGAGCTGTTCGCATCGTCCGACCAGCGCGAAGGTATGGCGGCTTTCCTGGGCAAGCGCACCGCCACGTTCACAGGGAAGTAGCCAATGAACTTCAACCCGACTGAAGATCAGCTCGCCGTTCAGACCACCGCGCGTGACTTTGCGACGGGAGAGGTCCTGCCGAAGGCGGCCGAGATCGATCGCGAGCACCGTCACCCGGTCGAGCTCGTCAAGCGCATGGCCGAGCTCGGCTTCCTCGGTATCGCAATCCCCGAGCAGTACGGCGGCGCGGGCCTCGACCACGTGTCCTACGCACTCGCGATGGAGGAGGTCTCGCGCGCGTGCGCGTCGACCGGCGTTATCATGAGCGTCAATAACTCGCTCGTGTGCGATCCGATCAACCGGTTCGGCACCGACGCGCAGAAGCAGGAGTGGCTCACACCTCTCGCTGCCGGCAAGCTGCTCGGCTGCTTCGCACTCAGCGAGCCCGAAGCCGGCAGTGATGCCGCTGCGCAGAAGACCACTGCCGAGAAGCAGGGCGATGGCACCTGGGTCATCAACGGCACCAAGAACTGGATCACGAACGGTCCGGTCGCCGACGTCTGCGTCCTGTTCACGATGAACGACAAGGCGGCGGGCCATAAAGGCATCACCGCGTTCATCCTGCCGATGAAGACGAAGGGCGTTCGCTGCGGCCCGCCTGACGACAAGATGGGTATCCGTGGCAGCAAGTCGTCGCAGATCTATCTCGACGAGGTGCGCCTCCCGGCCCACGCAGTGCTCGGCGAAGTGGGCGGTGGCTTCAAGGTCGCGATGTCCACGCTCGACGGCGGTCGGATCGGCATCGCCTCGCAGGCCATCGGCATCGCGACCGCGTCGCTGGAAGAGTCCGCCGAGTACGCGCGCCAGCGCAAGCAGTTCGGCCGTCCCATCGGCGACTACCAGGCCATCCAGTGGATGCTCGCCGACTCGAAGACCGAGCTCGA
>JAYVWH010000708.1:0-2466 GCA_043786265.1 Kofleriaceae bacterium
CGCTGCAAGCAAGACGGCTGGTCAGCGGCCGCAACCGATTGCGTCAAGAACGCCAAGGGTGGGGCCAAGTTCTCGGACTGCGAATCCAAGCTGACCAAAGAGCAGGCCGAAAAGCTCAAGACCGGTGTGCCCGCACTTGCCGGTACCGTCGATCCCGGCCCGCCGACCACGAACCCGCCTGCGGGCGCGCCCGCGGACTGCGCAGGCGTCGAAGCGTCGATGACGAAGTTCTGGAACGAGCGAGTCGGGCTCGCAAAGACGGAGACGGAGCGCAAGTCCGCCGAGGAGATGCGCGTCACGGCGAGCACGCGAATCGGCAAGCACTGCAACGAGGACAAGTGGTCGGCTGCGGCGGCCGATTGCTTCAAGGCTGTCACCAACGGTGACTTCGCGAGCTGCGAGTCAAACCTGACGCCCGCGCAAGTCAGCTCCCTCAAGGCGAGCGCGCCCGCGATCGATCCGATGAAGGGCATGACGCCGCCGCCCGCGACGGGCTCCGCAGACGGTTCGGCTGCAGGCTCTGCCGCCGACGGTTCAGCCGTCACGCCATAGCGAAGTGCTACGCGCCGACGAGCTTAACGATCGCGTCGAACACTGCGTCCGCGCTTTGCTCGCCGTCGATGGTCTCGATGCGCTCGCCCAGTGCAATCAGCTCCGCATTGGTCGCCTGGTAACCAGCGTCGACCTCGATCTGCATCTGAAGCTGGTCGAACAGCTCTTCTTGCCGGCGCGCGGCAGCCCGGCGTTGCGCCGCAACCTCGGGGCGCACCTTCAAGAAGATCGTCAGCTCGGGACGGCGCGCTCGGCCGTTGAGTGTGAGGATCCAATCGCGATCCGCGCCCGTGCCCTGGTAGGCGAGCGACGAGTGGTACCAGCGATCCGACACGACGAGAGTCCCCGCCGCGATCGCAGGCTCGACCTCGCGCTGAAGGTGATCAAGTCGATCTGCGGCGAACAGCAGGCCGAAGGTGCTCTGCGACAGCGATTGGCCCTCGATCGCGTGACCGCCGGTGAGCATCTCCCGGATCAGCCTGCCGACCGGGCCATCACTGGGCTCGCGAGTCGCATGCGCGCGCACACCCTTGGCGTCGAGATGTTCGACGAGGCGCCGCGTCTGCGTGGTAGTCCCCGCGCCGTCGAGGCCCTCGATCACGATCAGGCGGCCATTGCTCACGCGCCCGTCTTAGCACGCTGGCCCAGTCAGGCGCGGCGGCGAACCATCGCAGCCGCGAACAACGCGAGGCCCAGGATCGCGGCGCACGCGGCGGCGTAGAGCATCCAGGTCGGACGGCTGCCACCACTGACGCGCACGGCAGCAGCCTTCGCGGTCGCATAGTCGGGACGCAGCGCGACGGCCTTGCGGTAATCGGGACCGCCGTCCTTGCCGAGCGCCTCGAGCGCCTTGCCCTGTGTGTAGTGATGCGCCGCCAGCGCCTGCACTGCGTTGGGGCCCGCGGGGGCGAGGCCGTGCGCCTTGGAGTACGCGGCCGCAGCTTCGGGCCACTTCTGCTTGGCCTCGAGGTCCTTGCCATAGCTGAGGTAGACGAGCGCCATCTGCGCGCGGCTGCCGTGATCTGGATTCGCGGCGAGTAGCCGGTCGAGCAGGGCGGTCGCACCGGCGAGGTCACCAGCCTTTGACTTCGCATCGGCCTCGGCCCACTGCTTTGCCTCGGCGTCCGTGCGCTGCTTGTCGAAGTAGGCGTAGAGCTCCTTCGTTACCGCCACGAGATCGATCTTCGGCGCGGTCTTGGGGCGCCTACCTTCGTCGCTGTCATCGAGCGTCGGATCCACGATCGGATAATCGGTGGCGAGCAGCTCGTTGGATTGCTTGCGGACCTCGTTGTCGGCGAGCTCGCGGTAGGTCAGCCACAGCGGCTTCTCCTTCTTCGTGAGCTTGCCACCGGCCATCTGCAGCCTCTTCATCGGAGCGGGCGGGGGAGGGGGCCCTTCGATGTAGGCGCTCCATGCTTCGCGCGCCTTTGCACGCACTCGCGCCGAGTCCGCGTTGACCTTGCCCCACACCGCGTGCACGGCCTCGCGATGCCTGGTCGCGCGCCAAACGTCGAGGATCGCGATCACGAGGCTCTCGTCACCGGTCGCCGCGCCGAGCGCCTTGCCAGGCTCCTGCCGATCAAGGCGCTCGAGCTGGTAGTTCGAGTAGCGCTTGCGGTCGTAGTTCTTGTTCTGCCCCTCGCGCATCAGCGCAGGAATGCAATACGGCTCCATCTTGCGCAGGTAGCGACCGATCTCGTCGCGATAGATCATCGTCTCGTCCCAGAACGCGCCATCGAACAGGATCTGCGCTGCGTTGATGTCCGTCGTCGTCGATAGCGCCCGGATCACGACGTCGTCGCTGATCGCCTCGCTGACCGCGGGTGTCTGCGCCTGGACCTTCTGGAGCTCCGCCAGCCAGTCGAGGTCGTCGAGCGCCTTCTCTTCCTTTGCCGTCTTGCGCTGAGGCACGAC
>JAYVWH010000709.1:0-3516 GCA_043786265.1 Kofleriaceae bacterium
CGCCCCTGTCGATCAGGCTGCCATCGCCGAGCTGACCGTACGTATTGCCGCCCCAGCACCACAGCGAATGATCGGCGCGGATCGCGCAGACGTGGCCGTTGCCCAACGTGTCGCCACCGGTGGAGACCTCGAGCCACGATTGCCCTGCCGCGACTGCGAGCGGAACGGTGCTGAGCGTGGTGGATCCGTCGCCCAGCTGTCCTTGGGTGTTGTCCCCCCAGCACCAGAGGCTGTTGTTGGTGCGCAGTGCACACGTGGTGTTTCCGCCGGCGGAGACCAACCGATAGGACTGGTTGTCGACCCTGATCGGTTGTCCAGCACCGGTTTGCGTGTTGTTGCCGAGCTGGCCCCCGATGTTGCGGCCCCAGCACCATAGCGAGTCATCCGTTCGCGTCGCGCAACTGTGCGTCGATCCACCGTCGACGCTGCGCCAGCTCGTGATCGCGTCGAGCTGTGTGAACGTCGTGAAGTTCTGGCCGTTGGTATTGGTTTGCCACGTCAGGCCCAGCTGCCACATCCCGCTGCTCGCGATGGCGAGCGTGGCCGTGTCGGTGACCGCAGCGGCGGAGAACGTGCCCGCCTGTTGCTCGGGGCTCGCGAGGTAGCGGTAGAACGGCGTCGTCATCATATCGAGCTGCCCCCAGCACCAGACGCCATTGCCGCTCACCCCGCAGATCGGACCGCTCCCATCGATGGAAGCCCAAGGTCCGCCGGGTACCGAACGGATCGTTGGCGACCAACGCGCGATGCCGTCCGCGAGCTGACCGTGCGCCCCCAGACCGGTGCACGCGAGCAGTCCGTCGCGCACCGCGCACGTGTGTGTCATGCCCGACACGACGAGGTCCAGTGTGTGGCCCGGATCGATCGCAGTCTCTGCCGACAAAGGTTGGGTATTGCCGGTCGCGAGCTCGCCGTACACATTCGAGCTGTACGTATTGGGGACGCAGGTGAGTTGCGCGCCGCGAAAACCACACCCGGTCGGGCCCAGGACGACGGGTTTACTCCACCCTGTCGCACTGCCGCTCCGAACGGGCGAGCCACCGAGAAAATTTCCCCAGCACCAGAGACTGCCATCGGTCTGCGTGCCACATGCGGCGTAGGCGGTCACTGCGATGTCACTCCACGTCGCTGTTCCGATGCGTACCGGTGCGGGCGCATCCCCGGTGGTGCCCGTGCCGAGCTGGTTCGCGTTGCCCGCGCCCCAGCACCACAGTGCACCGGTCGTGTCGATCGCGCAGCCACGCGCGTCGGAGAACACGACCTTGCGAAACGATGTTCCCGGCATGATCTTTACCGGTGCCGTGCGTAGCGTCAGGGTTCCGTCGGGAACCGCGCCACTGGTGCTCTCGCCCCAGCACCACAAGCTGTCATCGGTGCGCAGACCGCACGACGACTGGACGTCACTGACTGCGATCGCCTTCCAGTCGGTGGCTGTCCCGATCTGGACTGGCACCGTTTGGTCGTTGGTCGTGCCATCGCCGAGGCTCCCAGCGAAATTGCTGCCCCAGCACCACACGGTGCCGTTCTCCTTGAGGCCGCAGTTTCTGACGCTGCCCATCTTGATGTCGACCCAGTCGGCGGCGAGCCCGACGCGAGTCGGCGGAATGATCGGCTCCGTCGATGCCGTCCCGAGACCTGTTCCCGCATTGTCGCCCCAGCACCAGAGCGAGCCATCGTCGAAAACCGCGCACGAGGCGCCGCTACGCGCTGACACTGCACGGGGCGCCGCAATCGGCATCCCGCCGTCCGCGACCGCGCCGTCACCGGCGCCCGGACCGCCATCGTCGCGTGCGTCAAACCCGAGTCGGCCGCACGCGCTCGCATAGAGCGCGAGGAGTACAGCCAGACATCGCACCGGTCGATCGTAGCGCTACTCGACGGAGCTTCGGTGCCAAACAGACACACGAATCGGCACCGCTGCCTCGAGGAAACCCCTATCGATCTCGCGTGATGAAGAGGGGCTTGCATCGAAGCGGGACCGTGCGCATACTTGGTTGGTCAACCAACCAACAATGCCGAGACCGACCAACACCGAGCAGCGCCGCGCCGAGATCAGCCGCGGTCTGATGGCAGTCATGGCCAAGCGTGGCTACGACGGCGCGTCCGTCGCCGAGGTCGCGGCGCACGCGGGGCTCACGCCCGGCCTCGTGCACTACCACTTCAAGAACAAGCTCGAGATCCTCATCGAGCTCGTGCGCGGGCTCGCGAAAGACCACCTCGCTGTCGTCGACGCGGCCGTCAGTGGCGCGCGCGATCCGTCTGCCCAGCTCAAAGCGTTCATCGAGGTCCATCTGGGTACCGGCCAACACGCGAATCCCGACGCCCTCGCCTGCTGGATCTTGGCGGTGGCCGAGGCGGTGCGCGACCGTCGTGTTCATCGCGAGGTCGAGCGTGTCCTCGGCGAGCTCGCTGGGCGTCTGGAGGCGATCATCACCCGCGGGATCGCGGCGAAGGAGCTCGTCCGTACCGATGCACGTGCGGCTGCCGCGGCCATCCTCGCCGCCATCCAGGGTTACTTCGTGCTGTCTGCCACTGCGCGCGACGTCATCCCGGCGGGCTCCGCCGCGCGCGCGACGCTGGCAATGGCTCACGGTCTGCTGCGTCCACGAGGAGGTCCACCGTGACAAGCGATCCGCGCAAGCAGGAATTTCTTCCCGCGACCACGTTCGTCGGCTGGCGTCTCGATGGGGTCACCTCCCCTGCTCGCTGTTCAGCGCTCATCTCGAGGCTCGAGGCTCGAGGCTTCGAAGCGACGGGCGCGCGATACCCGGACGACTACCGCAACAACGCCCGCCTGGTGCTCGACGATCCAGAGCTCGCGGCGTCGCTGTTTGCCGAAGTACGAGACCGTTTGCCGCCGACGTTCGACGTCGACGGCGAGACCTGGACTCTCGTCGGGCTCAACAGCCGATTCCGCGCCTGCCGATACGCGTCCGGACAGTCGTTTCGCATCCACCGCGACGGTGCTCACGCACCCGAGACGAGCGTGCGCTCGCACCTCACGCTGCAGCTGTACCTCGACGACGATCCAGCCCGCGCGGGTGGCAATACGCGGTTCTACGCTGACCCTCGCGGCGAGACTCAGTGGGCGTCGATCGCGCCGGCCGTCGGCAGCGCCATCGTCTTCGACCACCGCGCGTGGCACGACGGCGAGCCCGTGACCGGGGGCATCAAGCACGTTCTGCGCACCGACGTGATGTATCGCCGCCCGACCAGCGTCACGGCAAAGCAGCCCGCGACCGACGAGCGAATCGTGTACCGCCATGCGGGCTACGCGTGGCACGCAATCGTGTGCCGCGATGGCGCGATCGCAAGTGCGGGCCGTGACGGCACCGTCCAGCGCTGGAGCGAAGCTGCGCGGGCGACGCTCGACCTGGCGGCGGGCTCGGTCACACGCCTCGTCGAAGCAACCGATGGACGCCTCTGGTGCGGGACGCGCGCTGGTCGCGTGTTCGTGATCGACGGCCTACGACATCGCGAGGTGGGCCGAGAGGCGGGTGCGATCCTGGGTCTCGC
>JAYVWH010000710.1:0-2715 GCA_043786265.1 Kofleriaceae bacterium
TCCACGGCGCGCGCCAGGATACCTGCCCGACAGGGCGGGAAGGCGAGATGCCACCAGGCATACGGTACTCTCGCGCCATGCGGACGCGGGGTAGTAGGCAAACCCATGGATGACGAAGAGGAAAACCCGCAGCTCGAGTGGAAGATCCGGGCCGCCGCGATCCCCGCGGCATTCACTCTCGCGCTGATCTTCAACCTGTGGCCGATGGGCCACTGGCTGCAACGCACCTTTCTCAGCATGATGGTGCACGAGCTAGGTCATGCAATGACCGGGTGGGTCTGCGGGTACGCGTCGATCCCGACGCTGTGGCGGACGACGTTCCCGGAGGCGCGAACCGTGTTCGTGACGCTCGTCCTCGTCGCGGGTCTCGCCTACGTCGGGTGGCGCAGCTGGACCACGCAGCGGATGCTGTGGTTCGGCGCAGCGGTCATCGCGCTCGGCCTCGTGTTCTTCGGCACGACCACCAGCACGGATACTGCGTTCGAGGCGTTCACGTTCGGCGGCGACGGCGGGGCGATGGTCATCGGCACTGCGCTCGTACTGACGATGTTTGCACCTGCGGCATCACGCTTGCGCACTAACCAGCTGCGCTGGGGATTCCTGGTCATTGGCGCCGCGGCGTATGTCGACACGCTCGCGACGTGGTGGCGCGCACGTACGAACGAAGATGTGATTCCATTTGGCGAAATCGAGGGTGTTGGACTGTCGGACCCGTCGAAGCTCCAGGAGACGTTCGGCTGGACGACGCGGACGATCGTCGATCGCTACCTCCTCGTCGGCGCGATATGTGGATTTGTGATCGTGACGGTCTGGCTCTACTCGACCTGGCGGATGTACCAGCGCCGGCTCAGTCAAACCTAGGCCACGGCGGAACCTTAACGACGACGACCTCGGCGGCGCCGTCGACCGTTCACGACCGGCTGAACATGATCGGCGTCGCGCTGCGCGGCCAACGCAAGCTCGACGAGGCGAAGTCTGTATCCGCAACCGGCGCCGCGAGGCTCGAGATCTACGAGACCATCGGCTACACCCGGAAGGTCCTCGCGCAGCTGGACGAGTTTCAGACCGAGAGCCGGCGCTGATGCGTCAGCGCTGAGCGAGCGCGAAGTCGAGCGCGGCACACACGGCAGCCACCTGCGCGTCGTTGCACTGCTCGGGCGTCGCGCGCGGGCTATCCGGGTACACCTCGGTCGTCGTGGTGTAGCGCGCTTTCGTGAGGCCGGCGCACAGACCGAGCTCGACGAACGGGTAGTTGATGACGCCCGGTGCGACGACCGGCGAGCCGATGATCTGGTTCTTCGCATCGGCAGGAGCGATGTGCGTGACCTTCGCCACCGCCGCGATCAGCGCCTGCTGGAACTCGGACTGCGGATTCTCGGTGTCACCGACGACGTAGAAGCCATCGGGAATCTCGCCCGGTTCGTCGGGCTTGCCGTCGCGCGCGGCGAGTGCGGGCCGGAACTCGCTTTCGTCGGAGTCCGTCGTCTCGTGCAGATCGACGTGCACGAGCACGCGGTCGCGCAGTGGAGCGACGAGCTTGATGATGTTCGCAGCTTCCTCGGCGGGACTTGGATCACGAAACGAGCGGTTTGGATCAACCGCGTGGGGATTCCAGCGATGAATGCGCTCGTACGCCCACGGGCTCACGCACGGCAGGACCAGCACATTGATGCGATCGGCGTAGTCGCTCGCATGACGGTCGACGAACTGCAGCGCACCGTGGACACCGCTCGTCTCGTAGCCGTGAACGCCGCCTGTCACGAGCGCGATCGGGAGCTCGTCACGCCAGTTGCGCGTCTTGATCGCTAACAGCGGGTAGCGGTCCGACGCGTAGTCGAGCTCGCCGTACTGCTCGACATCGAATCGCGAGCGCAGGCGATCGATCGATGTCAGGACATCGACCGCGTAACGGCGCTTGATGGTCTGCAACGAACGCCACTGTTCGCGCTCCGCGGCGCCCCACGGCTGGCCAGCGGTGCCGATTGGATAGGTCACCGCGCGAGTCTAGCAAGCTCTGCGCTACTGCGCGGACCGACTATCCTGTCCAAGCGCCTCTTGAATTCCGCGGGTTCGTCATCACGTGTGGCTCGACGCCCATCGCGGCCGCTCCGTCTGCAGCACGAGTGACAGTCTTGCGCAGAATCGAACGTATGTTAGATTCTACGTCGAGATGACCGACCTCGAAGCGATTCGCGAACAGGGATACACGGTCCTCGAGAACGTGCTGAGCTCCGCAGAGCTCGACGAGCTGCGCGTCGCTCTCCAGCCCAATCTGCGTGACCGGGGCGCCGGACGTAACAACTTCGAGGGCTATGCCACCGAGCGCGTCTACGCGCTGGTCGGTAAGGGCGCTCCCTTCGTTCGGCTCGTCGAGCATCCGCGCATCCTCGCGCTATGCGACGCGTTGCTCGAGCCCAACTACCTGCTGACGGCGTCGCAGGCGATCAAGATCTATCCGCACGAGACCCCGCAACCGTGGCACGTCGACGATGGCTTCTATCGCATCCCGCGGCCCCGGCCTGCCGTGAGCGTCAGCACGATCTGGGCAATCGATCCGTTCACCGCCGACAACGGCGCGACGCAGATCGTCCCCGGCAGTCACACGTGGTCGGACGCGCCGCTCGCGGAGCTGGTCGCCGAGCTCGCGCGCCAGATCGGAGGCGGTGACAGCGACCGCACGCCGAAGCAAGCGCCGCCGCCCCCACCCGAGCTCGC
>JAYVWH010000711.1:0-4446 GCA_043786265.1 Kofleriaceae bacterium
GCCGGTCATGGATGGGTTGACCGCGACGCGGACGATTCGAGCGTGGGAACAGGCGAACGGCCGGCCACCCACGCCGATCATCGCACTGACGGCCGCGGCCCTGAAGGGAGATCGTGAAGAGTGTCTGGCGGCGGGATGCTCGGCTTTTTTGACGAAACCGATCAAGCAAGAGGTGCTGCTGCAAGCGATCAAGGAGCGTTCCATGGGCGCGTCGCAGTCATCGAGAGACGAGAGCATCCCAAGCGATCCGAGCCTTATTTCGTATCCTGGATTGGCAGCGCGGATCCCGGCGTTTTTGCAGAACCGCAGGCAGGATGTCATCACGATGCTGGACGCCTTGGCTCGGGGCGACTTCGAGACCGTGGAGCGGCTCGGGCACGACATGAAGGGCGCGGGGGCGAGCTTTGGATTCCAGGCCATCACTGACATCGGCGCCGCCCTCGAGCATGAGGCCGGGATCGCCCATGGCGACGTGTCGCGCCAGTGGGTCGGCGAATTGTCGACGTACCTGGATCGTGTCGCCGCGGCCTCGAATTCGCCGTGCGACTTCCACTCGCTGATACCCAAGAGGTGACCTCGCTCGGGCCTTGCGTTACCGATCTATATGCCCTTTCCACGTTCGATAGCCCGCGCAATTCTGCGAGGCGCGATCCTGGTGAGCGCGGTCGTCGCGGTCGTACGCGGTGACGTTCTCTACGGCATGTACTGTCTCGCCGCGCTCGGGCTCACTACGTTGCTCGCGACGCTCGCCAAGCGTGCCGAGGTCGGAGCCCCGGTCGCGATCGATGTCGTTCTGCTCGGGCTCCTGGTGTCGGATATGACACTCGGCAACACCGTCGGGCTCTATCTCTCGTGGTCCTGGTACGACAAGGTTCTTCACTTTGGCAGCTCAACCGTGATCGGTCTGCTCGGCTTCCTCGCGGTCTATATCGCGCACGTCACCGGCCGGCTCCGGTTCCATCGGTGGCTCGACGGGATCGCGATCTTGATCGTCACAGTCGGGCTTGGAGCGATCTGGGAGATCGGCGAGTACGCCGTTGACACGGCCTTCGGTCGTGCCACGCAGGGCGCCCCCGGTCTCGCAGCTCTCGACGACACGATGATCGATCTCGTGCTCGACGCGATGGGGGCTGTGGTCGCAGCGATCGTCGGGCCACTCTACATGCGGCACTCGAAGAAGAGCCGGCTGCGCGTCCGCGCGATCGCCGAGTTCCTCGCGCGGCGCGAACGCCTCGCGCAGTAGCGCTTCGCAGATCACGAAGGGAGCTCTGGTCGATCGCAGGAAGGCTCATTCGACTCCAGGGACGGGTGTCCCTGGCCGCGATACCCAGTCGGGCGACATCTGCCCGGTGTGCTTTTCGACGAGGAAGTCCCACATCCAGCTCGGTCGCCGGCGTTGAGCCAAACATTGGCGGTGGTGTTGCATGACGTCTGAGCCATGACCACGATGAGAGCGGCCGTCTTTCTCGGGAAGGGCCTGATCAAGATTCGAGAAGTTCCGCGTCCGGTCCCCAAGTTTGGCGAGGCCCTCGTCAAGATCACGTTGACCACGATCTGCGGTACGGACGTTCACATTCTGCGGGCGGAGTTTCCGGTCCGGCAGGGTCTCGTCGTCGGGCACGAACCCGTCGGTCGCATCGAGTCGCTCGGCGTCGGCGTGACCGGCTTCGAACCGGGTGATCGGGTGATCGTCGGAGCTATCACCCCGTGCGGCCAGTGCCGAGCGTGCCTGTCGGCGAACGCCTCGCAGTGTGACCACGGCGGAGACGGCTACGAAGCGCTGGGCGGCTGGCGGCTGGGAAATACGCTTGATGGGTGCCAGGCCGAGTATGTGATCGTGCCGCACGCGCAGGCGAACCTCGCCAAGATCCCGGACGACCTCACCGACGAGGAAGTCGTGATGTGTCCCGACATCATGTCAACGGGGTTCTCGGCTGCGGAACGCGGCAACGTGAAGATTGGTGACAGCGTCGCAGTCTTCGCGCTCGGCCCAATCGGCCTGTGTGCAGTTGCGGGCGCCAAGCTCTGCGGCGCGTCACTCGTGATCGGTGTGGACAGCGATCCGCGTCGCCTCGAGTTCGCGAAGCGAATGGGCGCCGACGTCGTCCTCGACTTCAAGAACCAGGATGTCGTCAGCGAGATCAAGAAGCTCACCAATGGGGGCGCGGACGTCAGCATCGAGGCACTCGGTCAGCAGGTGACGTTCGAGAATGCGCTTCGCTCGGTCCGCCCGGGCGGTACGTTGTCCAGCCTCGGTGTCTATTCTGGGCACCTGAAGGTGCCCGTCGACGCATTCGGCGCGGGACTCGGTGATCACACCATCGTGACGACGCTCTGTCCCGGAGGGAAAGAGCGCATGCGCCGCATGATGAACGTTGCCCGTGCGAAGCGGTTTCCGTTCCACGAGCTCGTCACGCATTCGTTCTCGCTCGACGACATCGAGGCGGCATACGAAATGTTCGCCAATCAACGCGACGGCGTCATGAAGGTAGCGATCCGACCTGGGTCTGCGTGATGCAATCGACCCTCCGCGTGCTGCACGCCCGCACATCGAACACCGCAAGACGTGCGCTGGGATCGAGCGTTTTGCGCAAAACTTGCGCGTCGACACGCCACGGGCCGTGTCACGCCAACGCCAACAACGGCATGTTCGTTGCTGTTCCAAGCTTCATGAGTGCCAGCATCCCGGTGACACCGCTGAAGGATCTGCCGTCCAGCGCATTCATCACCTTGGTCGCGCAGCACGATGCGCTGCGCACGCTCATGGACCGATGTGAAGTCCTCGCAGCGCAGCTGGAATCCCACCCAGAAACCGATCCAGGGGGGCTTGAACGCGAGGTAAAGGGGCTGCGGATCGCGTTCGATGCTCACAACCAGTTCGAAGAGCAACTGCTCCGACCCATGCTCCTCAAGCACGACGCGTTCGCGATAGTGCGTCTCGATCGGACGGTCGAGGACCACGTCAGCGAGCATCAGATGTTTCGGAATCGGCTGGCCTCGCCGGTGGTAGCCGACCTGCGCGACGTGATTGACAGCCTGCGTGCCCACCTCTCTGCCGAGGAGCGCTACTTGCTGACCTCGCCGGTGCTGCGCGCCGGCCCTCGCTAGCTGCCCGCTGCGCAAATCTGCGCCGTCGCAGAAGCCCCCCGCGTCCTCGAGACGGAGAAGCCTACGAGATGCTCGGGATGGGCCTCGTGCTGTTCATCGTCAACTCGATCCGGCCGCCCCGATTACTTGCGCGAGTTGCTCAACAGCTTCGCAAGCTCGCTCATGTCGACAGGTTTCGCGAGGTGGAGGTTGAAGCCGGCCTCCTTGGCCTTGGCCCTCGCGTCGGAACCGTCGTAGCCGGTGAGCGCTACCAGGTAGAGCTGGTCTCCTCCGGGAGATGCGCGGACCCGGCGGGCCACCTCGTAGCCGTCAATTCCCGGCAGCCCCACGTCAACGAAGCTCACATCCGGCAGCAGTTCGAGAATCTTCGCGACGCCCTGGGGCCCATCGACCGCCACCGAGACTTCGTGTCCCAAGCGACTCAGCAATACCTGAAAAGCAGTCCGGACGTCCTTCACATCCTCGACCAACAGCACGCGCCTTGTCCCGGTAGGAACGGACAGCGGGTGGGGCCACACCTCCGCGGTCTGCGCGCCAGGCAGTTCCTCCGGCGCCAGGGGGAGCCGCACAACGAACTCACTGCCCTTTCCAGGCCCCTCGCTGTAAGCGCGGACCGTGCCGCCATGTAGCTCCACCATCCGCTTGACCAGGGGGAGTCCCAGCCCTAATCCACCCGAGCTGCGGTCCAGCGACGGGACCACCTGGACGAAGAGCTCGAAAATCTTGTCCAGCATGTCCGCCGGGATGCCTCGACCGCTGTCGCGCACGCGCAGAACGGCCTCGGCCCCTTCGCGGTCGAGCCGCACCGAGACGGTCCCTCCCGGATCGGTGTACTTGGTCGCATTGGTGAGCAGATTCACCACCACCTGCTCGATCCGCGTTGCGTCTGCATCCACGGAAAAGGTCTCCGCTCCCGCCGCGACCTCGATCCGATGACCGCGCGCTTCCACCGCCGCACGGGTGATGTTCGCAGCGTTGTGAACGATCGTCGTGAGACCGGTCCTCTCCTTGCGCAGCTCCACGGTTCCGCGTGTGATGTGCGCGATGTCGAGGAGGTCATCGACCAGGCGGACGAGAGCCTGCATCTGCCGCCGGGCGAGCGCGTGATTCTCTGCGGTTATGTTCGCGTCCCCGCGGTAGAGCTCGAGTACTGACAGCGCCATGCTGATCGCGGCCATCGGGTTGCGCAGCTCGTGCGCGAGGGTGGCGAGAAACTCGTCCTTGCGCTGGTCTGCCTGTCTCAGCTCTCCCACCAAAGATTCGATGCGCCGGCGGGCAAGCACCTGGGCGGTGACGTCGATCCCCACCACCATGATGTCGGTCACGTTCCCTGACGCG
>JAYVWH010000712.1:0-2779 GCA_043786265.1 Kofleriaceae bacterium
CGCGTGCATGGAGATACACGAGGGTGCCACCGGGGGTCGCCTTGCTCTTCGCACCGTCGATGAGGCAGCCGTTGGAGCCAAGGACGACCATCTGCTGGCCGTTGAACGGGGTCGCAACGAGCTTGGTGTCGAGCATCGCTTCGTAGAGAGCGATCGCCTTCGAGACGTCTGAAACCGGGATATCGAACCAGTCGAGGATGGAGGGACGCGCGTCGGGGGTGGAGTTGCTGTTGTTAGCCATGACTCGACGTTGGACCCCTTTTGTGACAGCCTTTTGTCAGCTTTGAGCACGAACATCTCGTCATGAGGAAAAAGAGCCGTCTGTTCGCGATCGCGGAGGCCCTGCGCGCCCGCCGCACCGGGGTGACCGCCGGCGAGCTCGCTCGGCGGTTCAACGTCACGCTGCGCACGATCTATCGCGATCTCGAAGCGCTTCAAGATGCCGGCATGCCGATCCGCGCCGATCGCGGACGCGGTGGTGGTTACGCGCTCGACAAAAACTACCAGCTACCACCGGTGAACTTCACCGCACGCGAGGCGGCGCTCCTCGTCGTGCTCGCGCGGATGGCGAGCGAGCAGCGACTGATGCCGTTCCCCGCGACGATCGAGCGTGCCGCCGACAAGGTCCGCGCCGCACTGTCGACGTCCGCGCAGCGCGAGCTGCTCGCGCTCGTCAAGGAGCTGCAGATCGTCGGCGTGCCCGCGCTGCCAATCCCTGCGAGTGTGCGCGAAGCGATCGAGACCGCGTGGTTCGAAGGCCGCACCCTGCGCATCGTCTACGAGAAGAGAGCGTGGCAGCACCAGCCGCGCCTCGTGAAGATCAGAAACCTCGTCTTCGATCGCAGCGTCACGCTACTCAATTGCATCGATCTCGAGAAGAACGAGGATCGCCAGTTCCGCCTCGACAAGATCGTGCAGGCGCAGGTGCAGTGATCTAGCGGTTAGGTTCGGCGATAGAGGATGCGCCATACCGGCAGGCCGGTCTCCTGGGCGTTCTGTTCTCGCCAGCTGCGCACGCCGTACGGATTGCCCTGCCTCCAGAACGTCCACTCGCCGGCCCGGTTCTCGAACCGCCCCGCGCGATCACCGTCGAAGCTCGACATCGCATCGAGCGCGATGTCCCAGACATCGGTCTGCACGAACAGCTCTCCGCCTGAACGCAGGACATATGCGATTTGCTCCGCGAGCACCTCGTCCACCATGCGGCGCACGTGATGGCGGCGCTTGAACCAAGGATCCGGAAAATTCACATAGACACGAGACGCGGCACCCGCGTCGAAGATCATCGTCGTGTGAAGCTGCGCGTGACACCACACCGGCTGCACGGACAGTCCCGTCCGGCGCGCCTTCTTCTCGACGTACTCGACGTAGTCCTCACGGATCTCGAGGCCGACGTACTGGCTCTGCGGATCCTGTGCAGCTCGCTCGAACAAGAACTGCGCATCGGCGCACCCGATCTCGACCTCGACCGGCCGCGCCGGATCGAGCACCGGCCGCTTGCCGCGGAACGTCTCGAAGAACACGTCGGTCGGATTGACGTGTTGCCGGATCCGCATCGTGACGCGACCTGTACCACCAAAGCGTGCAGTCTTCGACAGCTCCCGCGCCTGGTGCGACGAAGAATCGAGCACTTGCGGGTGGCGCGTCCACTGCACTTGGAGGCTGGGCTCATGCCCGCCGCGTCTCGCCTGACACTGGCGCCGCCGCGCGGGCCGACGCGGCCGGCCCTTACCAACGCGCGTCGAGCGCGAGATAGCCGAACTGGCGAACGTTTAGCGGCGAGCGCAGCGCATCGAGCTCGGCGCGATTCACCCAGCGCCAGGCACCGAACTCGTCGTTCGGCGTGACGTCGACGCCGTCGGCGATCTCGCACACGAACACGAAGTTCATGTGCAGACCCTTGCTGCCCGCCTGATGCTCCTCGTAGCCGATGAACCCTGCGGGCACCCCATCGAGCGCACCGGTCAGCGCGTGCCACGTGCCGGTCATGCCGGTCTCCTCGCGCAGCTCGCGCACGGCGGCCTCGAGCGGCGTCTCGCCCGCCTCGATCTCGCCACCGATCGGTAGCCACGTCTGCAGGCGACGATGCTCGATCACGAGCACGCGATCACCACGCCGCGCATAGACGGCCACCGAGAACGCGCGACGAGTCTGGGTCACGGCGAGAGCACCTGGAATGCGAGGGCATTGGACGAATGGCCGTCGACGGTCAGCACGAGCTCGGTCATACCGGTGCCCGCAAACGTGGGGATCTCGATCGTCGCGGAGGTGTCATCGTACGAGACGATCTGCGCCTGAACCATCGGCGGAGACAACCCGATCTCGACCTGCGCGACGACGCCAGCACACTCGACGTGGTCGGCGCAAAAGCGCTGACCGGTGAGAGCGACGCGGCCACCGGGCGACGCGGCGTCCGGCATCGCACGATTCAGCCTCGGTCCCATGTCTTCGGCGCAACCGCCGAGGACGAGGACCAGCGCGAGCTTCACTTCGGAACTTTTTCCCAATCGGAGAGGAACTTCGCTAGGCCGCTATCGGTGAGTGGGTGCTTCGACAGCTGGAGCAACACGCTCAGCGGGCACGTCGCGACATGGGCCCCCATGCGCGCGGCTTGGTGCACGTGCATCGGATGACGAACGCTCGCGACAAGAACCTCGGTCGCGAAACCATAGTTCTCGTAGATCTCGAGGATCTCGGAGATCACCTGCATGCCGTCGGTGGAGATATCGTCGAGGCGGCCGACGAATGGAGAGATGTAGGAAGCGCCGGCCTTGGCAGC
>JAYVWH010000713.1:0-2434 GCA_043786265.1 Kofleriaceae bacterium
GTCTACGACCTCTCGCTCGCGCCCGAGGGTTACCGGATCGACAGCGCCGGTACGGACAGGTACACGGTCAATGCACGTGACGTCCTCGGGGTGCAGTACGGGCTGTCCGCCGCGCTCGAGAACCTCGGCTTCCGCTTCCGTCATCCGTACGACACGTACGCGCCCAAGGATCCGCATGACCGCGGTGCACCGCTCGGCGTCGTACATCGTCCCGAGGTGCGCGAGCGCGGGATCCAGCTGCACACATTGCACCCGATCGAGAGCTACTTCGCGTTCTGGGAGCCGTCAGCGGCGAACACCAGCGATGCGCACCGCATCATCGACTGGCTGGTCAAGAACCGCGGCAACTACCTGCACTGGGTCGCGCTCGACGACATCATGGACCCCAAGGTTCACGAGACGTGGAAGCCGTTCACTCAAGAGCTGATCGACTACGCACACATGCGGGGCGTGCGCGTCGGCATCAACCTCCAGCTATTCGGTAGCTCGAACCTCCAACTCGCCTTCGATCTCAGCGACGACGAGAACGTCACTGTCGCCGAGTCGATTGCACAGCGCTTGCCGCTGATCACGAAGGATCTGCCCTGGGATGAGATCCATATCAGCTTCGGAGAGTTCTTCGGCGAACAGCCGCAGAAGGTCGTCGACAGCATCAACGAATTCGCGCGCCAGGCGCACGAGCTAGCGCCGCAGGCCGAGCTGCACGGCTACATCCACGTCGGCGCCACGCAGCGCATCGACTTCATGGGCGAGAACATCATCTATTACTTCTTGCTCAAGTTCGCCGATCCATCGGTCGTGCCCGACGTGCACACGGTCATGTACTACAATCTCTTCGACGACGCGGGCGGCGCATATCAGCACGACATGTTCGACGAGCACCGCGCGTTCTTGATCGATCGGATGTGCACGGGGAAGTCCCACGTCTACTCGCCCGAGTCCGGATACTGGGTCGCGTTCGATAACTCGGTCCCGACGTACCTGCCGCTCTACGTGTACAGCCGCTGGCGCGATATCGACGGCCTCGCCGCCGCAAACTGCGGCCCGCTCGACAATCACCTCCTGTTCTCGACGGGCTGGGAGTGGGGCTACTGGCTGCACGACTGGGCGAACCTCCACGACGTCTACGAGCACGCGTCGGCGCCGGCGGACCTCATCGCCGAGGCCTATGCACCCGACCTCGGACCGAAGGCGAGCGCGTTGATCGCGCAGCTGATGGACGAGCAAAAGAAGGCACTGATCGACGAGCGGCTCGCAGGCTACATGTCGAGCCGTGACGTGATCATCGACGCCGGCCGCAAGCTCGATCCTCCGATCATCTCGCAGCCCGATCGCATCCAGTTCGACGCGCTCGTCAACGGAAGCGCCGACGCATCACTATTCGAGACGAACGTCCTCGCCCCGCTGAAGGCCCACGCCGACGCGATGGTCTCGCTCGCAGGCAAGCTCGACGCGCTCGATCTACCCGGCACGCGCTGGTCTCGCGAGGTGCGCGATGGCTTCGCGATCGACCGCCTGCGCGCGCAGTTCATGCACGCGCTGTACGCCGCGACGGTAGCGAAGGCCCACGGCACTTCTGTCGACGCCGATTACGCTCGCGCCGAGAAGCTGATCGCAGACGCGCAGAAGGTCGTCACGGGCCGCCATGGTGACTTGCACGACAACCATCGCCGCCGGCTGCTCGATAGCCCCGTCGACGATGCGAACGTCAAGCCGAACAAGACGTTCTACCAGTACGGCTATCTCTATCACGCGGACTTCCTGTGCTACTGGCACCGCGAGCTGACGCAAGTCGGCAACCTCGTCGGCAAGTCGAGCGCGGCGCCGCCAGGCTGCCTATTCGGCAGCGACCGACCGAAGACGAACTAGCGTCTCGACCTGCGGCGTTCCCGGCATCAGATCGAACGGCTCGACATGATCGGGCCGCCACCCATGCGCCGCGAGTAACTCGAGGTCACGACGCAGGCTGTCGGGACCGCAGCTGACATAGATGATCGCTGGTGGCGCGAGCTGGACGAGCAACGCGCGCGTCCCTTCGGACAGTCCCTTGCGCGGCGGATTGACGATCACCACGTCGGGCTTGCCGAGCTGCGCGCGCGCCTCCGGCGACAGCTCGCCGGCATCCGCCGCGACGGTGGTCAGCCTCAACCCCGCGCGCTCGGCGGCGCGGCGAAGCGCTGCGATCGCCTCGCGATCGATCTCGACTGCGACCACCTCGGCACCGGCGCGCGCCATGTGGAGGCCGAACCCGCCGAGCCCCGCATAGAGGTCGACGACGCGCACACCGTCGAGCGCCGGTGCGATATCCGGCCGTCCCTCCATCACGAGGTCAGTCGCGCGCTTGTACATCGCATGGGCCTGCGCGCGGTTGACCTGGACGAACTCGCCCGCACCGACGGCGACCTTGACGCCGGCGATCTCCTCGATCAGGTGG
>JAYVWH010000714.1:0-3933 GCA_043786265.1 Kofleriaceae bacterium
GGGAATTCAGGCGCCGAAGTCGAGCTCGGAGGCAGGGTCCCAGGGCGGAGCGCGTGCGGGCGCGATGGGCACCGCGTCGGTGATGACAGTCGGGCCGCATCGTGCGGCGATCTCCTTAATGCTCGCGTTGCGCGCACAGCTCTCGGCGATCGGGTTTGATCGAGCCGCTTGCGATATCGGCAAGGAGGAGCGTCCCGATGAAAGCGTTACCGCCACCGCCGTCACAACTGGAGCTGTGGAAGCGGAACCCGACCGGGGTTAATTCGTCGCTGCACACTCTCAGCGCCGGCTTCTGCACGCGGTGGGCAGTCGACCCGTCGCGGTGCGTGGTTGGCTCAGGGATAAACGACTGCAACGCTCGTCAGAACTGCCCCGGCCCTACTTGCGAAAACCGACCCGCGTCGCTGTTCCGGATCGCGATCGCGATTCCGAAACATCGAACGCTGTGGGCGTGGCATTTCGCGTCGCCACCGTGTCGGGCTGTCACGGTTGCGAGCTCGTCTGCGGTTGGGCTCGACGAGGCGGCGGCCGAAGGCCGACCGCAGTTGCTCCTCAGCCGCAGCGAGTCCGGAGTCAAGACCGCGGAGCGCCGAGCGAAGCGAGGGAAGCCTTGACGCCGAGGACGAGCGAAGGCTCTCTGCTCCGGGCCCGGCGATGCACAACGAGTCCGGCGTCCGGAGAGGAACACGACCACCCCGCCTCGACGACAAGTCGAAGCAGGGCGCATGAGCAGGGTGCTCGTGGTGATGGCGGTGGCGGTGGTGTGCTGGCAGTGCGTGATCGTTGGTGCGTGCGTGCGCGTGGTCCGTGGTCTATGTCGTGCTGCTCGTCGTCTCGTTGTGCGCGTGCCAGGTTCCGTTTTGTTCGCCCGCGCAAACGGCTCGCTCTCGCAAGACGTAGGAGCAGGATCAGGGCCACCACGTCGAACGCCTGGCACCACGCGCCGAACGCGCTGGTCGTGACGAACGTGGCGGGTCATTTCTGCCGAGCACACCCGGGTCAATTCTCACGAGCGGTGCAGAAACGAACACGCCGCGACGGCGCGCGCGGTGACCGCACACGCGTAGCGCGGCAGACGCCGCGGAACCTTCAGCGGTTCAGTTGGATTGCGGTGGAGGCTTTACATGCACCGTTGCGAATCGACGCAGCCAGTACGTTCCGTGGGGAAACTCGACATCGAACCCAGCCAACCACTGCAGCCGCGCGCTTCGATATGCGGCCTTCCATTCCGCGTTCCGAACAAGCGCAGCGATGCGGTCAAAAGAGTCTCTCGCCGCGACACGCGGCCGTAGATTGCGGCGTGGTTCGCGACTGTTGGGCGTGTCACGCCACGACTGCCGTAGAATGCAGCGGCGACCGACGACCCGACGGCCGCTCTGTTGCCGCTCCTTGGCGCACTGCTCCTCCACCTCGGCGATGCGGCGCTCAAGCTCGGCCAAGAGCGCGTCCCTGCCGGGGACATGCTCAGGAATCTTGAGGTCGAGCTCGAGCTCGTCGGGCATGGGGCCGTCCTCGCGAAAGAAGTGGCGCGGGCGTTTTGCCTTTATGGTGGCGCCCGACAGCAGCGCTTGCACGAACTTGGGGCCCGGCCAGTGGTGCACCTTCTCGACCAGCCCGTCCTTCACCGGATTGGTCGCGATGTAGACCAGCCGATTCAGAAGGTCCTCGCGCGCTACGGGTTCGACGATGCACGGCTCCTCGGTTGACCACATGTTCTCCCAGCGACCGCGCAGGGCGTTCTGCGACTTGGCCATGAGTTTGTGGAAGTGCTCGCGGAACTCGACATGATTACCGTGCGGATCGTAAGCGGCGGTGTGGTGATGGTTGGACATCATCTGCGGCAGGATGATCTGGATGCCGAAGCGCTGCGCGGCCTCGGCGAGCAGATACGTGAATGCATTGTTGGTCTCGTCGTCGGGTCGCAGCAAGAACTGACGCTGGGTGCATCGACGCTGGATGATCAAGAACTGCCCTGGGAACACTGGACGTGGCGCCGTCATGCGCAAGCCGAAAGCATGCCGCATACCGAAACGCAACTCCGCGACAACGCTGGGTGAGCGCCGCTTCCTGTCCGTACCGCGGACAGATCGCGGCCGAATCCCGGACGTGCCATCGGACAAGTTTCCACGGCGCTCGCGCCCAACCCGATCAACTCCGGTCCGGCACGGCCCGCCCAACCCGATCAACTCCGGTCCGGCACGGCCGCCGGCACGGCCGAGGCAACGACGGGTGATGAATGAAAATTGCCCGGGCACGATGGGGCGAGGCTGCGGCATGGGGGCGCCCGCTCAGGCAACCGGGCGCGCCAGCGGTAACCTCGCGAGCTCACGTGCTGCTCTTGTCCGAGTCCGACTGCCAGTGTACCGATCCAGGCTATCATCACCACATGGCAGCGATTCGCGGACATGTTCGCAACGGAAGAATCGTCGTGGACGAGCCCACCGATCTGCCCGAGGGGAGCGAAGTCGAGTTGGTTCGAGCCGATCAGGACGAGATGTCGGACGATGAACGCGCCGAGCTAGATCGAGTCTTGCTCGCGGCGGTCCGGAGCGCGCGTGAGGGCCACACCGTGGATGCAGACGACGTTCTTGCCGAGCTCGGCGAAACGGGTTGAAAGTCCAGTTCGAGCGCCAAGCACTCGCTCAGGTCCGCGCGGCGCACCAGTGGTGGACAGCAAATCGCATCGCAGCTCCGCGGCTGTTCGCGCAAGAGATCGCGCACGTCGTCCGCAAGCTTCGTTGCGGTGAACGCGTTGGCGTCGAGTACGTGTCCTCGGTCGTGTGCGACGTTCGAAGAGCGCTCTGTCCGAGAACCCGCTATCACGTCTACTACGTGTTCGATGAACCGCGCGACGCTGCGATTGTCCTTGCGATCTGGAGCGGCGTGAAGCAGCACGGCCCACCGCTGCACCGACCGTGACTGTTCAGCGCACGGCTGCGTCGTGAGATGGCGGCCCAACCAGCGCGCGACAGAAGCTCCCCGCACTGTCCGACCGCAGTGCGCCACCGAGCGGACTCGCGATTGGCCCTTCACGCATCGGAGATGTAACCCTGACTCGAGTCTGCGCACACGCCGTGCCGTGCAACTGCGCCGCGACTTGCGGGCTCAGATCTTCGCGATCGTCAGCGGCGCGCCGTCGATGTGAACGGTTCCCGACGTCCTGCGGCCCACGACGGATCGTGCGACCACGCGATGGGGTACGCCTTCGTGTACGAGCGTCGCGGTCAACGTGATGTCGTGCTGCAGCGTGCGCGGCTCGCCCGCGACCTCCACGCCATCGATCACGAGCTTGAGCCGCTTGCCGAGGTTGTCGCGGCTCAGCTCGACGGTATGACCTTGGTATGTTCCGCGGTAGCCGTCGCCCATCAATCCCATGCGTCGATACTTACTCCGATTCGTTGCCCGCGCACTCCCTGAGACAGTGGTCGGCATACCGCGATGGGCACGTGTTACCGTGCATCTATGGAGGGATGCCGGGTGCGCAGGGTGTGCGAGCGGGGGCTTCGTTGGTCGGCCATGTCGTGAACGGCCACGAGGTGATGCGCGTGCTCGGCGAGGGTGGAATGGGCGAGGTCTACATCGCGCGCCACCAGCAGCTGGGTACCGTGCGTGCGCTCAAGGTGATCCACGACGACGTCAAGTCAAACCCGAGCATCGCGAAACGGTTCAAGCGCGAAGCGATGGTGCTCGGGCGCCTCTCCATCACCCCACCATCGTCGATGTCGCCGGTTTCGAGGCCGGTCAAGCGCAAGGTCGCCGATGCCGATCACGCGCGTTCACGCCGTCACGCGTGCTGCCAGGTCACGCAGGTACGGCGCCTGCTCCCGCCCCAGCTCGATGACCCAGGATGGTTCGATCTCGCCGCAGCGCTCGCCGATCCGGATCCGGCGCTCCGCGCGATCGCAATCGCCCTGGTGCCGCGCCCCACACCGG
>JAYVWH010000715.1:0-8022 GCA_043786265.1 Kofleriaceae bacterium
GGTGGCGGCGCAGCAAACGGGCTCGGGCCCGCTGGTGCTGCAGGCAAGCCGGCGGGCGGAGTCACGTAGGCTCTCACGCCACCGCTCGTCGCAAGGCGCGGCGCGGACGCCGACGGTGAAGCATCGAGGTCGTCGTCGTCGTCGTCGAGCGACGGCATCGGCTTCAACGGCTCCATCAGCGTCGAGTCGATCTCGATCTTGGCTTCGCCGATGCCGGTCGGTTTGTCCTCCCATTCGACGGCAGTGAAACCCTTCTCGTCGGAGATCGCCTTGTCGGGGTTGCCCTGACCGGGCTGTCGCTCTCGCTTGGGTTTTACCTTCCGTGGCGGTGCCGGTTGTGGCGCAGCCTCGGTCTGAGCGAGCTTGACCGGCTCGCCCCATCCCGCCTCGGGATCGAGCGCGATCGACCAGTTTCCCGTCGGCGGTCCCTGCGGCGCAATACCGGGTGCAGGGGTGGGCTCGGTCTCGACGACCGGCGCCTTGCCACTGGCGTTCGGCAGTATGGTCGGGCCCGACGCATCGGGGGACATCGTCCAGTCATCGCTCGGAATGGCGGCAAGGATCTCGGACGCGCGCATACCGCCGGAGCGTTGCGGTGACGAGCTCAATGTCTGTGCGAGCGGATCGACGGAAGCGTCGACAGTGGGGGCATGCGCGAACGGCGCCTGCGGGATGTCGCTGAGATCGGTCTTCTCTTCCTCGACGATCGCGCTCTCGACGATCGCGTCCGTGACCTGCTGCGGCGCCGCCTTCGCGGGCGGGCGAACGATCGGTACGGGCGCGACCGGCGTTGGATGGCGCGGCGTGAGCGGAGGACGAGTCGCACTCTTGCCGCGCGGTCCCGGCGCACCACCGGACTTCGCGCTCGCACTGTCGCCCGGAACGACCGGCGGGGTTGGCGGCTTCACGACGCCCAGAGCTTGCGTCTCGAACGGCGTGCGCATCGCCGGAAATCCGATCGAGGTCGGGCGCGAGGCCTTCGCGGCGGCCGCTGCTGCGGCGTTCGGCGTCGGTGCGGGCGCGGCCGGCGGGCTCGACGCTGCGGGTGTCGCTGCCGGCATCGGATCAGTCTTCTTCTTCGTCGGTGCACCAGGCTCGGCGACCGGGGCTGCTCGCGGCGGTGGCGGAACTTCGCCGATCGACGTTGCCTCCTCGTTGACCGAGGTCAGCATTCCCATCGTCGTCGCGTTGGTCACTCGATCCGACCCCGGCGTTCCGAGCTGCGTGCTCAGCAGCGGGTTCTCGGCGGCGACAAATTCCTTCTTCCGATCGGGCGGCGCCTTGGTGCCGAGCTGTGTCGACAGCAATGGGTTGTCCCCCGAGACCGGCGTCACCCCCGGAACATTCGTCTTTGGCGGGAATGCGGGCGCCTTGTCGTGTGCCGGAAATCCAATCGACGTCAGGCGCGAGCCCGCGCCCGTCTTTCCACTCGGTGCAGGTAGCGGCTTGGACGCAGGATCCGGCGGCACGCTTGGTGTCCGGGGGCGCGCGCTCTCAAGCGATGCACCAACTGGCGGTGGGGAGCTCGGTGTGATCGGCCGCGACGGTGGCGGCGTGCTCGGCGTGTTCGCGCGCGGCGTACCGACGGCAGGAATCGACGGAACGATGAACTTCGACTTGCCGCTTCCGCCATCGTTGATCGAACGCGGGCTGCTCGCGGTGTCGACCAGGTTCGCGATGTCGCCGATCACGACGCACTCGGCGAGGGCGTTCGCCGCATCGATCCGGCCACCCACGGTTGGCACCACAGGGCGCGGCTCTGGCGGCAGCGTGGTCGGGCGGGGAGGCACGCTCGGCGGCGCCGGCTTCATCGCGAGCCGCGCCTTCTCGAGCTCGGCGATCACGACCTTGCTCACCTCGTCGGGCTCGACGAACTTGATCGTCATTCCCGGCCGGCCGTGCAGGACAGTGGGCTTGGCCGAAGACTGGAGGATCTCGGCCTCGCCCTCGATCATCACGCCGCCGTCCTTGAGCGTGAGGGCGAGCCGGCCGCGACGACCCGCAGGGAGAGGCGCACCGGACGGGATGAATAGACCCGTGCGATCTGCGTAGCGGCGAAACGCCGCAACGAACTCTTCGGCGCTGCCACATGCCGAGACTAGGTAAAGGGTTACCCCCGTGCTCACCTGCGCAAATTGTAAGCGAAAACCGTCGCCACCGAAACGCACGACGGGCGCCCCAAAGGACGCCCGTCTGTTCAGCATTGCGAGTTTTCCCGGGACGCGCTAGGCGCCCGGACCCGCAGTTACATCGACCAGAAGTCGTGGGCGCGAACGGTCTTGCGACCGTTGGCACTGGCGCGCTTGGTCGCCTGGTCGATATAGGCCGCAACGACGCCGTTGAGGCCGTCGAGCGCGTCACCGGCCGTATTGAAACCGGCGCCCTTGATCATCGCCTTCACCTTGGAAGCGACGAGCATCATCTCTGCCGGACGCGCTGCAGCGCCGCCGGACTTACCCTTCTTTGCCTTGGCCATATCAATCTCCTGCTTGGTTGAAAGCGTTTCTCTTTTACACCGCTGCCTCGCCCGGCAAAGGCGAAACGGCCAAAAATCAGCCCTAGCGGTTGTTTCCTGCGGATCTACCGCGCGAGCTTGACGACGAACACGTCCGGCTTGGGCGCCTTGGACAGCACGGGATCCTTGATGTCGAGCACCTGCTTCACGGCCGGCTCCATCAGCGTCAGCGCGAACCGATACAGACCCGAGACGTAGATATCGCCCTTGGTGTCGACGGCAACGCCACGCCCTTGGTCGTGGTCCTTGTCGCCAAACGTTGTCACCCAGGTCGTCGCGCCGTTGCTGTCGAGCTTGAACACGAACGCATCCTTGTTGTTCCCGGCCTTGGTGCTCACCGCGCCGCGCCCGAAATCGACCATGCCTTCAAACCAGCCGGTCACGATTGCATTGCCGCTCGTGTCGACGGCGACGTCGTTGGCGACGTCGACTCGCTCGCCTCCGAACGACTTCGCCCACAGCAGCTTGCCGTCGTTGGCGAACCGCGCCACGTAGACGTCGGCCTCGCCGAGCGAGGTGTGCTCGTCGCCCGGCCCGAACGAGATGCTGCCCTTGTTCTCGAACGATCCGGCGATCGTGATCTGTCCGGACGAATCGACGGCGAGACCACCCGCAACATCGTTGAACTGGTTGCCGAACCGCTGCGACCAGACGTGATCGCCATTGGTGTCGTACTTCGCGAGCACGACATCGTTGTCGGAGCCGCCAGCGGCCTTGAGCTTGTCCTTGCCGCCCCAGTCGGCGGTGTCCTTGAACACGCCCTGCACGAACACGTTGCTGTTCGCATCTACGGCGACGTGAAGGATCGTGTCGTCGTAGGCGCCGCCGTAGGACTTGACCCACTCGGTGTCGCCCGTCGGTGCGAGCTTGATCAGCAGTGCGTCCGTGCCGCCCTTCGAGGTGATCGAGGTCTTGCCGACGCCGGTCGTGATCTCGAGCGACTTCGTGAACGAACCTCCGATCACCCAGCCGCCGTCCGGGGTCGCTGCGATTGCATTGACGCCATCGGAGTCGATGCCGCCAGCGGTCCATAACCACTCGGCGTTGCCGTCTCTGTCGAACGCGACGATATAGAGGTCGTCCGATCCGTTCGACTTCTTCGTGAAGGTTCCGATCTTGATGTCGTCGAGGAAGGAGCCCGCGACGGCGATCTTGTCGCCCTTGATCGCGATCGCGTTCGCGAGGTCATCGCGTGCGGCGCCCCAGGTCTGCGCCCAGGCGATCTTGCCGTCGGCGCCGATCTTCGCGGCAAACGCATCGGACTTGCCGGCTGAGGGCTTCTTGCCGATCGTGCCGCCGAAATCGATCTCGCCGTCGTAGTAGCCCGCAACGTACGCCTCGCCGCCAGGACCTGCAGCGACGCCACGTGTCGAGTCGATGCCGAGCCCACCGAAGCCGACTTGCCAGACGGGCTTTCCGGTCGCGCCGCCCGGATCGGGCGCGAGCGGTGGAAGCTCGGTCGTGGGTACTGCCTTCTTCGGTGCGATCTGCACCGTGGTGGTGGGCGGCGCTTCTTCCTTCTTCTTCGGCTTGGCGTTGTCACACCCAAACGGAATGAGCGCGGCAGTCATGAGAGCGAGCGATGTCGGACGCATGGATCAGACGATGTCACGCGACGCGTTGCCTATCAATGTAGGATGCCCCGTGCTTCGCGTATCGACGATCGTTGCAACCGCTTGGCTTGCCGGTTGTCCAAGCAAACAGCCGGAGGCTCCGCACACGATCGATGCCACCGAGCGCGCGCTTCGCATTCGCGTCGCGCAAGCCGAGGCAAAGCGTGCCGGCGGCATCGCGGAGCTCCGCGAGCTCGCGACCAGCACCGATCCGAATTCCCGCGCCCTCGCGCTGCGTGGGCTTGGTCGCGGCGCTAGCCCGGATGCGATTGCGATCCTCGAGGCTGCACTCGCCGACAAGGAGCCGCGCGTTGTCGTGGCCGCCGCTACCGCGCTCGGCGTGCTCGCTTCGATTGACGAGGAAGCGAAGGCCGGCACCAAGCTGGTGCCGCTTCTCGCGCATTCAGATCTCGGCGTGCGCCTCGCGGCCGCCGAGGCACTCGGACGCGCCGGCGCCGCCGATACCCAGGCCGCTCTCATCGACTGCATGCACGACGACAAGCTCGTCGCAGCATGCACGCTCGCACTCGGCCGCCACGGTCGCCGCAAGATCGCGCTGTCGGACGACGCGCGGCAGATGCTCGCCAATGTCTCGGTCGCCCAGGACCCGGCGATCCGCTACGCGGCGACCTACGCACTGTCGCGGGAGCACGAGCCTCCCGCCGACGAGCACGTGCTTCGTATGCTCGCTGCGCGGATCGCAGATACACAGCCGGAGACCCGCGCGACAGCGATCGCGGGGCTGGCGAAGCGCAAGGCGGTCACGGGCGAAGCACGACGCGCGATCGAGGCGGCGCTGCGTGACGGGGACTGGCGTGTCGCGGTCGAAGCGGCGCGTGCGCTTGCAGGTGCCGACGATGCAGGTCGCACGCTCGTCGCAACCTCGCTCGTCGGCCGTCCGCCGCACGTGGTTCACGAGGCGCTGCGCGCGTTCGCCGGCAAGACGCTCGAGCCGGCCGCGATCGCTGCGATTACCCCGCTCGTCAAGGAAGCGGGCTGGACAGGCTGTCTCGCCGCCGCCGCGCTCGGTGGTCCGAACGTCGTCGATGCCGTCACGAGCTGCCAGCTGCCCGATCACCTCAAGCTAGGCCTGCTGGCCGACGTCACCGATCCGGCCGCAAAGCGTGCCGCGCTGCGCGTGATGCTCGCGCACGAAGATGCGCGCGTGCGTGGTCGAGGTCTGGGCCTGCTCGCTTCGACGTGGAAGGACGCCGACCCGCGTGGCAAGCAGACGATCGTCTCGACCCTGATCGCATCACTCGCGATCAAGGACCCGATCATCGCGGGGTCCGCCGTCGAGGCGATCTCGACAATCCTCGAGGAGCCGATCGACGACAACTTCAAGACGGCGTTCGCGAGCGCGGTCGTCGCGCGCGCACTTACCGAGATCGATGTCGAGCTGTCGTCATCATTGCTCGGCGTGATCGAGAAGCGCACGATCACCGCGGGTCTCGAAGCCTGTCACCACGCACTCGGGACTCACATCGTGCGCGACAAGGCGGCGCGCACCTGCCTCCACGCGCTCGGCGAAGCGGTACCCGCGGCGGCCCCACCGATGCCGCCGGCACCGCCCGTCGATCCTGCGACCGTGATCGGTCACCACGTCACATGGCACCTCGCCACCACACGCGGCGACATCACGGTCGAGCTGCGGCCCGACATCGCGCCGTGGGCCGTGGCATCGATCGTCGCGATCACGCAGCGCAAGCAGTACGACGGCCTCGAGATGCATCGAGTCGTCCCGAACTTCGTCGTGCAGGGCGGCGACCCGACCAGCTCGGGCTGGGGCGGGCCGGGCTACTCGCTCCCGGCGGAGCCATCGGGCGCCGCGGATGGTGCTGGGTTCATCCAGGGCGGTATCGGGATGGCCGACTCGGGCCCCGACAGCGGCGGCTCGCAGTGGTTCATCATGCACTCGCGCGCCGCGCACCTCGACGGGCGCTACACGTGGGTCGGCCGCGTGACGAGCGGCCAGGCGAACGCAGATGCACTCGTCATCGGCGACAAGGTCAACCACGCGACCGTCATCGTGGACTAGCGCGCCCCTTTAGACACCCCAGGGTCCCAAGGCGATGTGCACGCATGTGCGACGGATGGCAGCGCGATCTGAGCCAGCCGACGCGGTGCGCTGGGGAGGCAGTAGTTCCGCGCACTTCCCGCATTGCTGACAATCGTTTGGCGCGCGTCGACGAGCCGTTTCAAAGGAAAATCCGGTTTCCTGCAAAATAGATCAGCCGCCTGTGTCGTTCGTTTGAGGAACCACATGCGAACGAAGCTGCTTGCCGTCGTTCTACCCCTCGGTGCCCTGACCGCAGCGATCGCCTCACACCCGGCCGCGGCCAAGAGCATCCGGCGCGACTTTCGCGACTTCGGCGTGAGCTTCCAGATGCAGGGACGACCGCTCGGCGGCAGCAAACCGGCGAAGGCGACGCCGCCGTATCTCGCGGGTAACCGCATTGCGGCTGTCGGTGACGGCGCGCTCGTGATCGACAACGACAGCGGTCAGCTGATCAGGACCGACAAGGATGGCAAGCAGGTCGCGGCGCTCGCGATCGGCAAGAATGCAGGGCTCATGACGTACGACCCAGTCGGCAAGCTGGCGTACGTCGCGGACCGCGCGGGCAATCGCATCGCCGTCGTCAAGGTCGGTGAGAAACTGGAAGTGTCCGCGTCATACACGACGCCGGTCGAGCCATATGGCGTCGCGCTGTCACCGGATCGCAAGAGCCTGTTCGTGACGACGATCGCCGATCGCACGCTGGTCGCATTCGACACGTCGAGTGGCAAGGAACAGTGGCGCACGGCGCTCGGCCGTGAGGCGCGCAACATCGCGGTCTCGTCCGACGGCAAGCGGGCGATCGTCGCGTACCTCACGACGGGCACGGTCGATCAGGTCGACCTCGTCGAGACGCGCAAGGCAGAGCACGTGGCACTGTCGACGCAGAACGCTCAGCGCCGGTCTCGCGGGGCGGGCGGCGACGCGTTCGCGCGCGGTGCATTCACTGCACTGTTCCTCGGCGAGCAGCAGGCACTTGTTCCGTTCCAGCGCGAGACGCCGGTCCAGGCGATCGGCGGCGGCGAGCGTAGCGGCAGCTACGGTGGCGGCTTCGACGCGCCGATCCAGTCGCAGCTCGCGTTCCTCGCGACGAGCGGCGAGCGCACGAGCCAGACCACCGCGGAGATCGGCCAGCATCAGGCCCGCGCGATGGCGTGGGACGCGGACCGCGACGCGCTCTACATCGTCGGCCTGGGTAGTGACTCGATCCTGCAGCTCAAGAATGCATCGCAGGTGACGATCGCCGAGGGTGGCAGCCAATCGCTCGCGACCAAGGCCACGAAGGATCGCTGCGGTCCCGACGGCGTCGCGATCGCACCTGACGGCGACGTCCTCGTGTGGTGCTCGTTCTCCCGCAGCGTCCGCCGCGTCGATACCGTCGGCAGCAACGGTAAGCTGCTCACCGCACCGATGACCAACCCGGCTACGGGGCCCAAGCTCGTCGCTTCCTCGTTCGACGAGAAGCAGCATGAGGGCCTCGAGCTGTTCCACACCGCCTCGTCCCAGGTCTCGCAGGGTGGCGCGCTTGCCTGCGCAAGTTGCCATCCCGATGGTCGGGCCGATGGTCTGTCATGGCGCATCGACAAGCACGAGCTGCAGACCCCGGTGCTGATCGGTCGCGTTGCGGGCACGCATCCATATAAGTGGGACGGCGGGGACGTCGACATCAAGGCGAGCCTCACCGGCACGATGAAGCGGCTCGGTGGTAGTGGCCTCAACGCTGATCAGACCGGCGCGCTCGCATCGTATCTCGAGGCGCTCCCCGCGCCGCAGGCCCCTACTCGCGACACGCAGATGGTCGCGCGGGGTGAGAAGCTGTTCGATTCGGCCGAGCTCGG
>JAYVWH010000716.1:0-3352 GCA_043786265.1 Kofleriaceae bacterium
AACGGCGGGCAACTGGTCTTCACGGATGCGGCCTGCGCGCGCTTCGCCAGCTGCGGCGCCGAGTGGATTGCTGTGGCCATCCGCATCCCCGTCGGTGAATGCGAGTGGACACGCACCATGGTTGTCACCGCACGCTGCGAGCACGAGCACGAGCGCTAACAGCCTCACGGCATCACCAGCACGGACCACATTGCATCGCGACCAGTCAACGGGCCGGTCGCAGTGCGGTCGGTGCGTTCGAGGCGGAGCAACTCGCCGGTCTCGAGCTTGATCTCGGCAGAGCCCGGCGTGCGCGGCTTGCCATCGCCGCTGCGCCACGCGAGGGGCACACCGTCGGCGCGGACGATCACGTGATACGTGCCCGGTGGGCCGGTCCAGCGCAGCTGATCGATGTCGGCGCGTGCGTCGAGGTAGCCGCGCAGCTCGTGGGTCAGCTCGAGCGGGTTGGCATCAGCGTCGGTCGTGTTCGGTTCTGTCTCGCCGACGAGCAACTCCTCGGTGACAGTCAGCGTGTACGCGTCACTGACGTTCTCGATAGGCAGCTGATTGTTCGCGAGCGTCTGACCGACCGTGATGACGAGTGGTCCATCGACGACGCGCCGGTGCATCACCTCTCCCTCGCCGACGCGGCCATCGTCGGCGAGCGCAGCGTGATCGCCGTTGCTGCGATTGATCGCGAGGTCGATATCGATGTTCGGTAGACCGCTGACGCGGATCGTGACGATGCGGAGAGTCCCGCTCGGCCACTTCACGATGTAGACGTCGCGATCTCCGTCCTGCACCGTGAGGCGCTTGCCTAGATAACCAGTGACCGGCTTGTCGGGAACGAGTCGATCGGCGTGCGCGACATCGTTGTTGGGCTCGCGCTCCTCACCGAGGGGGGGCCGTTGGCGCATCACGAACCACACCCCGGCGGCCGCGACGCCGACCACGACAAGCATCAGTATCGACAGCGACACGAACCGAGACTGGCGCAGGCCGCGCTCGTACGTGTCGATATCTGACCGGCGCAGGCGCAGGTCACTCTCAGCGTGATCCTCCGGAGCGAGGTGCAGCGTCCGTGGCCGGTTTACTGACTTACCGGCGGTGCTGCGGCCCGGTCCGGTGTGGTGCTCGACGGTTTCGGCGTAGACGTCTTCGATCTCTTGCGCTAGCTCGGCGGCAGTCTGCCATCGCTTCGTCGGGTCCTTCGCGACCGCCTTACCGACGATGTGATCGACGCGCGGGTCAATCCCCATGTTGGGAGCGCGCATCGACGGCGCATCGGGTTCGTTCGTCAGGTGCTTGGTCAACACGCCGAGCGCCGTCGAACCCTGGAACAGGTGCTGGCCCGTCAGCACTTCGAACATCATCGCGCCAAAGGAGTAGATGTCCGAGCGTGCGTCGACCTCGTCGCCGCGGATCTGTTCGGGCGACATGAAGAACGGTGTGCCGACGATCTGCTGCTTGTCCGTCATCGTCGTCGGCGTCGTCTGTTCGAGCTTGGCCAGGCCGAAGTCGAGGACCTTGGCGTAATCCCGGCCACCCGCGGTGCGCGTGATCAGCACGTTCTCGGGCTTGAGGTCACGATGCACGATGCCCAGCTCGTGCGCCTCTTGCAGTGCGCTGCAGATCTGCGCGAGCAGCGGTGCGGCGCGTGACCACGGTAGCGGTCCGTCGCGCTGGATCATCCGTGCGAGGTCGACGCCACGCACGTATTCCATGATCAGATAGAGCGCGTCACTCGCGGTGCCGAAGTCGAACACCTGGACCGTATGCGGGTGGTGGAGCTTCGAGATCGCGGCGGCCTCGCGCTCGAACCGCTCGATCACCTCGGGGTCGGCCGCCAGGTCGCGATGTAAGACCTTCATCGCGGCGATCTTGCCCATGCGCAGATGCTCGACGCGGTAGACGACGCCCATGCCGCCACGGCCGATGACCTCGAGCACGCGATAGCGACCGTCGACGATCTTGCCGAGCCACGCGCGATTGCTGTCATTGAGACGGCGGTCGTCGGAGCCGGATGCCGACAGCGCCGGGTTCGACGCGGTCGCATCGGTCACCATGCCAGCGCCGGGGTGTGTGGGAATCGGCGAGTCGGATCGCGCGGCGGCGTCGAGTGCGCTCGCTCGCATCATGTCCGCACCGCACTCGCGGCAGTAGTGACTCGGCTCGCCGAACGACGTCCGGCAGCGAGGACAGACGAATTTTTGTGCCGGCGTCGCAGACACGGACCCCCATCGTAACCCGCCGATCAGCTGCCGTCGACGACAGGTCGCCAGGACCACGTCGCCCCACGTACGACGAGGATCCCGGCCGAGGGCTTGTGCGCGGCCGGTAACCGCACCGTCGCGTCGGCGGTGCCGGGCGACAGTCCGTATCCGGCGCCATCCCGGCTGCCCGAGTGGGCGGGCGAGGGTGCCGGAGTCAGCGGTCCATGCAGCACGATGTCGACCGGGAGCGCCTTGCCCGGCGCCAGGGCGAGCTCGCCCGCGGCCTCCCCGTCGATGATCTCCCGCGGCGCCTCCGCCATGGCCACGATGCGGAGCCCCGTCGCGCCGCTGACCTCCGTCGTTACGCGGGTGACGTCCCCGGCCTGCCACTGGCATCCCTGCGCCCCGGCCGCCAAGCGTTCGACGGCACCCGCACCGGGAATCGTGCCGATCATTGCACCGCCCACGGCAATCCAGCGGACGCTGCGGCCGTCGAGGACCACATCGCCTCGCGTGCGCAGCGCGGCGATCGCATCGACCTGCGCGGTCATCGCTTCGAGGTCGCCGGGCAGCGCGACGAGCGGCCAGCTTGCCCGGTCGGACAGCGTGCCGAGCGTTGCTTTGAGCTCGTCGGTCGTCGCTCCCATTCCGCCGAGGGTGATGACGAGGTCGGGCTTCGCCGTCTCGAGGGCCGCGCGAAGGCGGCCGAGCGACGCGATCGTTTGGGAGGCATCACCGGCCGCATCCGCAACGACGCCGATCACGATGTCGCGGTCGTCCCCGGTGCGCTCGAGTCGCTGCGACGCGAGCATCCACGTGTGCTCACCCGTTTTGAGCTCCTCGGCGCCAAACGCGGGCGCGTCGATCGACTGCGCGCCGCCTGCGGCGCCGCTGCGCGGGCCGGCAAAGCCGGCCCTTTCGATCGACGCACCGCGCCACGGCGACGATGCCTGGTCGGCAGCGCCAAGCAATGCCGCGAGGATCTTGCCGATCGGAGGTGCGCTCGATGTGTCCGTGCGGTTGCTGTTGCCGCAGGCAGCCGCGAGGACGATCGCCAGTGTTCGGATCCTCGACATCGCGAGACTACTGAATGTCGCCGCCAGCGCGCTTCCACGCTTCGACGACCTTGGGCGACTCGTCGTACGCGCGGACCTTGAACG
>JAYVWH010000717.1:0-2280 GCA_043786265.1 Kofleriaceae bacterium
TACGTCACCGCGCGGCTCCCGAGCTTGTCGACCCGCACGCCCGCGCGCAACGACTGCGGATAGGCAAGCGAGGCGGCTTGGCGATCGAGAACGCCGCCATCATCGGTCTCGTCGTCGAATCGAAGTGCGAGTACCACGCCCCGCTTGCCTATCCGCAGTCGTTGCGCGCGGGCGTGCGGGTCGACAAGCTCGGGAGCCGCGCGGTGACGTATGGCATAGCGATCGCCGCAGCCGGTGACGAGCGAGCCGCGGCCCACGGCCACTTCGTGCACGTGTTCGTCGACCGCGCGACGCGCACGCCGGTACCGATTCCGCCCGCGTTGCGCTCCGCTCTTGAATCGATTCGAGCAGATCAATGAGCATGCTCGGCTGGAGCTGCCCTCGGTCACCTGCAGCATCGTCATCATCCCTGAGCGGCACGAGACCAATATCGATCGCCTCGTTCGCATGGATCAGGACGGTGTCGCGGAAGAACATCTCGGTCGCCGGCACGCCATTGCGCGAGCAGCTTGAAGAACATCCCGTGGTCGATCGTCCACTCGATCCCGAACGGGCCACCTCTGCGCGCGTTGAGACGAAACTCGTGATTGCTAGGGGCACACGACACGAAACGCATCGAGGTCGAGATGCTTGATCAGCGTCGAGAACCCGAGGCCCGTCGTCGTCGGGCACACGGTGGTCGCGAGCGATGCATCACCGTACTCGACGTGGAACACCGCCTTGCTCGCGGAAATGAAGGGCGTTAGCGTCGAGCACTCCGTGTACTGGTAGCACTCCTCGTTGAGTGCCCAGTCGAAGTTGGCGACGAGGTCGACGACTTGATCGAGATCGTTTTTGAGACCGACTGAGAGGCCCCGTGCGTGGGCTTCCGCGGCGAGGAATCGGTTGTAGTCGAGCTGGGTCGCTGTCGTGAGCGGGAAGCCCGAATTGTTTGCGTAGCCATCGACGTTGTCCGGCTCGACGCCATCGCAGTGCTTGGTGATCGCAAGGTCGAGCCGCGCTCGCATGATGTTGCGCACGGTCGCATCGCGCGTGTCGAGCCACAGCTCGCCTGGCCAGCCGACCAGCTCGTTTCCCCGGGCTGCCGTCGGGAACGCGCTCGCGTCCGACCGAAAGCTCTCGTACGAACCGGCCGAGAAATAACAGATCACCTTGCGAGAGGCGCCGTGCAGCGTGTCGATCGTGGTTTGGGGGGCTTCGAACAGGTCGATGTCGAACATCGCCGCGTCGACGCTGGTGTCGATCGTGCCGGTCAGCTGCCACTGCCAGGTGGTGCCCGGCGCGGGCTGCCAGATGCTCCCCGGTGGGGCGTCGACGTTCGTCGCATCCGTACCGCCGGTCGGGGCGTCTGACCGGTCGCCGTCGGCGCTTCTACCGCCGCACGCCGCGAGCACACAGATGGTCATCGCGGCACGCATGAGACGATCGTACGCGATACCATGGCTGAATGGACAGCCTAGAACCGATGCTGGACTCCCTCGCGAAGCTCAAGGCCACCTGGCCCGGCGCGCCGTGGGAGTGGGATGGGCGGTTCTCGGTCGTTGCGTCGTCCTTCGCGGCGAAGCTGCAGGTCGAGGTACGCGCGAGTGCCGTCCAGGCGCTGACCCGCGGCTGGACGCTCAAGGATATCGAGGCCGCGCCGCCGTCGCTGCGCGCGATCGCCGACAAGACGGGCGGGTTGCGCGGCGGTCAGCGTCTGCTTGCCGGCACCGACGACACTCTGTTCGGGTTGTGGTGGCCGTGGGGCAATGGCGAGATGATCACGCTGCGCATCGGCCTCGTCGGCGCCGAACCAACGCAGCGCCTGCGCGCACTGTTCGGCCTCTGATCTGAGCGCTACCATGGGTGCATGACTGCAGCGCCCTGCGCCCTGTGTGGCGAGACCGACTCCGCGACGCTTGTACAAATCGGGGCGATCCGCCCGCCGCTCGTCACGACGAAGCTCTCGAGAGAGAGCGGCGATTCTATCTGCCGCGCATGCCTCAACAAGGAGCGGATCGCCCACACCGTCGAGCGGCTTGGCCGCGAGCGCGGAGAGCTCAGCGTCATCGAAGAGCAGATCGCGACGCACGCGGCCTCGCACCTCACGATCGCCCAGAACGCACAGGTCGCGTACGACAACAGCAAGACGTTCGGTGAGCGGATCGCCGACCGCGTCGCAACGATCGGTGGCTCGTGGACGTTCGTGATCGCGTTCTTTTCGCTCCTGGCCGTGTGGATCGGGATCAACGCAGTGCTCCACCGCCCGTTCGATCCGTACCCCTTCATCCTGCTCAACCT
>JAYVWH010000718.1:0-2282 GCA_043786265.1 Kofleriaceae bacterium
CAGCCGGCGACCACGCTATCGGGCGGCGAAGCGCAACGAGTCAAGCTCGCGCGCGAGCTGGCCCGCGTCCAGACCGGCCGGACCCTGTACCTGCTCGACGAGCCCACCACGGGCCTGCACTTCGGTGACGTCAAGAAGCTGCTCGAGGTCCTCGAGCGACTCGTCGACAACGGCAACACCGTTCTCGTGATCGAACACAACCTCGATGTCATCAAGCGCTCCGACTGGATCATCGACCTTGGCCCCGAGGGCGGCGCCGCCGGTGGCGAGGTCATCGCGGTGGGCACCCCCGAGGACGTCGCCCAGGTCGCGAAGAGCTACACCGGACAGCACGTCAAGCCGCTGCTCGATCGTGCGCGCAAGGGCCGCTCGGCGGCAAGCTCCGGTGGCGGTGGACGTGGCGCGTCGACACGCGGCCGTCAGCCGCGCGACCTCGAAGCGTCGGCGTAGCGTACGCAATGGCGACCGCGAGGTCGCCGGTTACGATGCGCCAGAGGGGTGCTGGACACTCGCGACACAGCCACACGCGGTCGCCGGGTCGTTACGATCGCCGACAGTCCGTCGACGATTCTGCGAGACACCTGCACACTTCGTTTCTTGGGTCGCCAAGGCGCGACGTGGCTCGGGCGTCTGACCTCCCGTGCTGTTACTCTGCTTCCTCGGGGGAGCGCTATGAAGCGAGAGTTTGTGGTGCCGGCCATCGCCGGTGTCCTGTTCGTGTGGGGCCTCAGCGAAGGCGAGGACGTTTGCCAACGGGCAGTTTTCGAGCAGGGCATCGCATTGCCGACCTGCCCCTCGGGCCGCATACGCCAGACGGTCGACCTGAACGTCAGCGACCTGCGTCGCGGCGTCGAGGGCAACGTGTACCTCAGTGCTCACGCGCACTACACCACGCACGACTCGGATGCGGTCGCGGACGTGCGGCTTGATAAGTTCGACTCGATCAAGCTCACGCTCGTCGATGCGGCGGGCAAGTCGACGCCACTGACGGTCAAGAAGTGGATTAGCGACTACGGCCGCCAGCATGGGCGCCTGCTACTCCCCGAGGTCGGCGATGGCGACTACAAGCTCCACGCCGAGTACGTGACGTCCGTCGGCAAGGGCGCGCTCGATCTCGACATCCCGCTGTACACGCCGGCGCGCATTCACGTGATCACGGACCGGCCGCTCTACGAGCCCGGCAACGTCGTGAAGTTTCGCGCCGTCGTATTGCGTGCGAAAGACCTCAGCCCGCTCGACGGCCGGCCCGGTAAGTGGGTGGTGAAAGATCCTGCTGGCGAAGTGCTGCTCGAGGAGAAGTCGCCTGCGGCATCCTGGGGCGTCGTTGCAGGTTCATTCCCGCTCGACAAGCAGGCGGCGACCGGCGCGTGGACCGTGTCGTGGGTCTCGGCCGATGCGCACGATGACGTGCCGTTCACCGTCGAGCCATTCACGCTGCCGCGGTTCCGCGTCGATGCAGCGCCGCCAAAGCCGTACTACTTGCCGGGTGAGACACCGGCGATCCGCGGCGCGGTCGTCTACAGCTCGGGGGCGCCGGTGGCGAAGGCCGAGCTCGAGATCAGCTGGAACATTCAGGGCGACTGGCCGGCGCCGCTCGACTGGGAAGAGAAGCGCCTGCCGAAGAAGCTGTTCGCGGGACCCAATGGCCGGTTCGAGATCGCGATGCCGACGATTCCGGCAGACCTGCAGGGTCGCGTCACGATGGTCGCGAACATTGCGGCGATCGACGGCGCAGGCGACCGTGTCGCGACCGCGATTCCAGTCCTGCTCACCGAACACGGCATCGAAGTGTCGACCGTGACCGAGCTCGGTGACGGGCTCGTCGAGGGCTTCAACAATCGCATGTACCTGCGCGTGACCACGCCGGATGGCCGCGTCGTTCCCAACGCGAAGGTTCACGTCAAGCGCGCCTGGCAGTCCGACGATCCTGGCATCGACGAACAGCTCGACGAGGACGGCGTTGCGAGCTTGCAGCTCGATCCGGGGCCACCGGTCAACGTCGTCATCCCGCCGGCGCCGTATCGCCCGCAGCCGCGCGCCGCACTCGTGACGCGCGGAGAGGTCAACGAGCTGATCGGTGGCGAGGGTGCACCGCTCGCTGATCAGATCGAGCTGGACAAGTGGATCCCGACGCTCACGCCGTGCGCCAAGTGGGTCGGCGAGGCCGGCGCGGCGAGTGATGACATGAGTGACGAGAGCGGCGGCGTGACCGTCGGCTTTCGCGTCAATAGCGGCGGCGCGATCCTCGCGGCGGGCGGCGGGAGCTCGCCACTCGCGCGTTG
>JAYVWH010000719.1:0-3145 GCA_043786265.1 Kofleriaceae bacterium
CCTTGCGATCAATCTCCGCATCGCCTTCGGCGCTGCTGCGCGGACCGGCAAAGCCGGTCCTTGCGATCAATCTCCGCATCGCCTTCGGCGCTGCTGCGCGGACCGGCAAAGCCGGTCCTTGCGATCAGTGGTCGTGATCGCAGCCGGGGCCGTGCTGATGCGAGTGCTCGTGCTCCGCGATCTCCTTCTTCACCTTCTCCATGTCGAGCGCCTTCGCCTGCGTGACGAGCTCATCGAGAGCTGCCGGGGGAAGCGCGCCGCTCTCGCGAAACAGGAGGACGCCGTCGCGGAACAGCATCAGCGTTGGGATCGCCGAGATCTGGATGGAACCGGCGAGCTCCTGCTGCGCCTCTGTGTCGATCTTGCCGAACACGACGTCGGTGTGATTCTCGGAGGCCTTCTCGAACACGGGTCCGAAGGCCTTACAGGGACCGCACCACTCGGCCCAGAAATCGAACAGGACGATGCCGCCCTTTTCGATCGTCTCTTTGAAGTTCTTGTCGGTGATCTCGAGCGTCGCCATTCAGGGAATTTGGCCCGCGGCTCGCGAGACGGCAAGCGAGGTCCGACGGATTCCGTGCGAAACTCTGTGTATGCGTGGCCTCGCTGCCGTCGTCTTGATTCTCGGAGCGTGCGGTGATGACGGGGTCACCGTTGCGCCCGAGGCAAATCCCCTCGGAACGACGGACAACATCCTGCCGTATCCGTCGTCACTCTACGAGAAGGCAGACGGGAGCCTCGACGTACCGGTGGGCGCGTTCCCGGTGAACGCCATCACGCACACCGACTTCGACGTGACGCCCCTGGCCGCCCGGCGAGGTTGGCCTGCCACGACGACGATGCTGTGGGCCGCGCCCGGCGGTGTCGACCCGGCTCTGCTGCCCGGTCCCGGGGACATGGCCGCGACCGTCGCGGGCACGACGAACACCGTCGTGCTCGATATGACGAGCGGCGAGCTGGTCGCGCACTTCTCCGAGGTCGATGCGAACGAATTCGATCTACCGAGCAAGCAAGCGGTCTACGTGCGGCCGGCGAAGCGACTCGCAGGTGGCCATCGCTACGCGGTCGGCATCCGCAAGATGAAGGGGCGCGACGGCAAGGAGCTGCCCGTGACGGCCGGTTTTCAGGCCGTGCTCGACGACAAGAACACCGGTCACGCGCGGCTCGATGCGGCACGGCCCCGGCTGCGCGCGGCGGTCGAGGCGCTCGAGGCCGCGGGCATCCCGCGCAAGGAGCTGGTCGTCGCGTGGGACTTCACGGTCGCGCCCGACGAGGATGCGGTCGCCGATCCGCTCGCTGCGCGGTCGGCGGCACTCGCTGCGATGGGGACGCTCGGCGCGAATCTCACGTACACGGTGACGTCGAACCTCGGTCCGTACAATGGCGACACACGCATCGCGCGCCGCATCGAGATCGACTTTCAGTCGCCCGCGGTGACTGGCGAGATGCATGCCGGGTTTCATCGCGATGGCAACGGCACGGTGATCGCGCAGGGCACGATGACGGCGAACGCGTACATCATGGTGCCGCCGTGCGCGACCGCCGGGAACAAGGCCGGCGTCGTGATCTACGGGCACGGCTTCTTCGGCAGCCTCGCGGAGCTGCGCGCCGCGACGTACATGCGCGACATCGCGACGGACGGCTGTCTCATCATCGCTGGCACGCAGTGGACCGGCATGTCGAACGATGACATCCCGAACGCACTGCTCGCGCTCAACGATCTCAACAAGGGCTGGGGCTTTGGCGAACGGATCTGGCAGGGGATGGTCAACTCGATCGCGCTCGAGCAATTGCTACGCGGGAAGTTCGCGAGCGAGGTGCTCGTCGATGGCTCGCAACAGTCGATCGTCGACACGTCGCGCATCTACTTCCTGGGTATCTCACTCGGGCACGTGCTCGGCTCGACGTTCTTCGCCTACGATCCGTTCATCACGCGCGCCGTGCTGCACGTCGGTGCCGCGAACTGGGCGCTGATGTTCGAGCGCTCGAGCAACTGGGCCACCTATGGCGTGCCGCTCAAGAACACCTACGACACGCTGATGGACGCCGACATCATGGAGCAGATGCTTCAGATGGCGCTCGTGCCCGTCGATGGGGGCACCGTCGCTGGCGTGCAGCTCCCGGATACGCCGCCCAAGCAGTTCCTGATGCAGACCTCGCGCGATGACACGCAGGTGCCAAACCTCGCGAGCTTCTTTGCGGCACGCTCGTTCGGAGTGACGCTCCTCGAGGGCAGCGTGATCACGCCGTACGGCTTCGCGGCGCCAGTTGCCAGCGTCTCGACCGGTAACCCGTGGCTGATCGTCGACGAGCATCCGACGCCCAAGCCGCCCGACACCAATGAGGTATTTGCCTATACCAACCAGGCCCACGAGAACGCGCGCCGGCGCACACTCGTCCAGCAGCAGATGCGGGACTTCTGGGCGACAGGCACTGCGAGCAATCCGTGCACCGGTACGTGCGATTGCGCCGCAGGCAATTGCGGCGCTTTGCGTCAGTAAGGACGCAGGTGGCACGCCGGATGCTGCGTGTGTTCGCATGACTGAACTTAGCCAGGTGGTGGTGGCGTACGACTTGAGTCACAGCGGCCGTGCCGCACTCGAGCGTGCGGTCGGGGTTGCAATCCGCGCTCCGTGGCACGTACTTCACGTCGTGTGTGTGATCGATCCGCGATTGCCGTTCCCGGCGTTGCCGGCCAAGCACGTGGATCTCGAGTACGCAAACCGGGTCGTGGCGAAGGTCACCGAGGTGGTGCTGGGCGAGCTGGGCGAGCGACGCGGCGTGCAGTTCCACGTGCATGCACCGATTGCCAAGAAGGTGGCGCCCAAAATCCTCGAGGTGGCAGAAAGCCTCGGCGCCGACCTCATCATCGTCGGGAGCAAGGGGCTGACCGGTCTAGAGCGAGCGATGATCGGCTCGACGTCGGAACGAATCGTTCGCGAGGCTGGTTGTACGGTGGAAGTCGCGCGGCTCAAGCGGTATCCGCAACGAGCTCACATCCCACATGCTAGCCTTTGAACGTGGCGAAACTTCGAATCACCTATAACGCGCCGGTCGTCCTGACCTTCGCGCTGGCGGCCGTGACCGCGTTCATCTTGATGAGCGTCGCCACCGTGGCCAAGCCGTGGTTCGAAGCCTCGCCGCG
>JAYVWH010000720.1:0-13837 GCA_043786265.1 Kofleriaceae bacterium
CTCCGACGGCGAATCGATCGTCGCGCTCGCCGATGACATCGCATTCGAGCCGATCGGCGGACAGGTGGTCATGGCATTCACGCTGCCGTCGTTCGGCCAGCACATCGCAGAGGTCCTCGCGTTGCCGCGCGTCGATCCCGCGCGCCCGGCACAGCCGGGGGCGCTCCACTTTGGGCCACGCGACGCTGACTCGTCCGCACCCCACGAGATCGTCGACTCGCCGACCGAGGCCAATGGCGGCACGACCGCGTACCGCCACTTCGTGGAAGCGTGCGCCGCCGAGGATCGCGGCGACCCCGAGCTCGCCGAGCACCTGTTCCGCCAGGCGATCGACCTCGAACCGAACATGGCCGCCGCGCTGACCAACCTCGGCAACATCTGCTACCGCGCGGGCGAGGTCGATGAGGCTCGCCGCCTCTACGAGCGCGCACTCGATCACGATCCGAACCAGCCCGAGGCCCGCTACAACCTCGCCAACCTCCTCGAGGACATCGGCGAGATCGAGCTCGCGGTCACCGAGCTTCGCAAGGTGTGCGCCGCTGCTCCCGAGTTTGCCGACGCGCACTACAACCTCGGCCTCATGCTCGCGCAGCTCGGCGGCACCACACAGGCCAAGCAGCACCTCGAGCGCTACCTCGAGCTCGACGGCGCGTCCGACTGGGCCACGCACGCACGCACGTTCCTCGAGCAAGTCGCCGCCGCGTAGCACGACGACATCGGGAACGACAACGCGATGCCCGTCAGCCGATCGAAAAGCGCAGCATCAGATACGCGTAGACGTACGGCGCGATGAACAGGACCGCGTCGATGCGGTCGAGGATGCCGCCGTGCCCGGGCAGCAGCGAGCCCGAGTCCTTCACGCCGGTCGAGCGCTTGATCAGCGACTCTGCGAGGTCGCCCATCTGTCCGAGCAAGCAGCCGGGAATCGACAGCGCGAAGACGTCGATCCAGGTCAGCCACTTCGCGAAGAACAGCTTGAGCACGATCACGCCGATGACCGCGCCCGCGAGGCCGCCCCACAGGCCCGCCCAGGTCTTCTTCGGGCTGACAGCCTCGTAGAGTTTCGCGTTGCCGAGGAAGCGGCCCGCGAAGTAGCCGCCGGTGTCGGCGAGCCACGCGATGATCAGCACGAGCACGACGGTATCGCCGCCGTGGCTGGGATCGATGCGCTTCAAGAACGCCAGGAACGTGGTGAGGAAGCCCGCGTAGACGATGCCGGCGACGGTCGCTGCGTAGCGAGCGGCGACCGTGGAAATCTCGCGAAACCGGAACAGGTAGTACAGGCCCGGCACGATCACAGCGAGGATCAGCGTGATCGATGGACCTGCTGCCACTGCACCGCGCAGGGCGCGCGACGACGGCGCGTACGCGAGCGTGAACATGTCGAGCCAGTAGAACGCCGCCGATGCGAGCGCCCCCATCACGAGAGCCGGATTGCGGTCCTCGGGCGGCAGCGTCATCCCGAAGAACTCGCGCATGGCGAGCAGCGACGCGATGAAGATCACCGCCCACGTCGGCTCCGGCCGATGATAGTGGAGCAGAAGAAGAAGGATGGGGACCGCGACGACCGCGACCAGGAACCGCTGCGCGAGGTTGCCGAGGGCCAAGAGGTCCTCAGCTAACTACACGTCAGACGAGTCGGCAAGCTGTGCGGACGTCATCCCGAACCTGCGCTCGCGGGTTCCGTAGCTCTCGAGGCACTGCTGGAGATGCTCGCGCCGAAACTCTGGCCACAGCACGTCGACAAACATCAGCTCGGCGTACGCGATCTCCCATAGCATGAAGTTCGACACACGCAGCTCGCCACTGGTGCGCACCAACAGATCCAGCGGTGGCAGCGAGGCGGTCGGTAGATAGCTCCCAAGCTTGTCGGCATCGAGAGCATCGCAGGTCAGCTTGCCAGCGATGATATCGAGTGCAGCGGCGCGGGCAGCCCGGGCGATCGACTCGCGGCCGCCGTAGCTCAGCGCCAATGTCAGCACCATCTTGGAATTGCCGCGCGATGCTGCACGCAGCTCTTCGAGGGGATCGCGCACGAATGCCGGCAATCGCTCGATGTCGCCGAGCGCTTCGAGGCGGATCTGGTTGTCCATGATCTCGCTGCGCTCCTCGATGATGAAGTCGCGCAGCAGCTGCATCAGCCCCGCGACTTCCTCGGCAGGGCGAGCCCAGTTCTGCGACGAGAATGCGTAGAGCGTGAGTGCTTCGAGACCGAGCTCTCGGGCTGCCCGCGTGATGTCGCGGACGCTCTCGGCGCCGGCGCGGTGACCCTCGAGTCGCGGTTTATTCCTGAGCTGTGCCCAGCGGCCGTTGCCGTCCATGATGATGCCAACGTGACGAGGCCGAGGTGGAGATAGACTGCTGCCGGTCATCGTTGCGGGTGCCCCAGTGATCTCGTACGCTCGATATAAGCCATGGGGATCTTTTCCAGACTCGGGACGCTGATCAAGTCGAACATCAACGACCTCATCACGAAGGCCGAAGATCCGGAGAAGATGCTCGGCCAGATCCTGATGGAGATGCAGCAGCAGCTCGTCGAGGCGAAGAAGGCCGTCGCCCTCGCGATCGCCGACGAGAAGAAGCTACAGAAGCAGTACGCATCGGAGACGGACAAGGCGAAGGAGTGGGAGCGCAAGGCAATGGTCGCCGTGCGCGCCGGAGATGACAACCTCGCCCGTCAGGCGCTCGGACGCAAGCAAGAGCACGAGACGATCGCCGGGCAGTTCCAGACCCAGTGGATCCAGCAGAAGCAGGCGGTCGAGAAGCTCAAGGACGCGCTGCGCCTCCTCAACAACAAGATCGAGGAAGCGAAGCGCAAGAAGAACATCCTCATCGCGCGCAAGAAGCGCGCAGAGGCGCAGCAGCAGATCGCCAACACGATGCAGGGCCTCGGCGATACCAGCGCGTTCGACACGTTCGATCGCATGGCCGAGCGCATCCAGCTCATGGAGGCCGAGGCCGAGGCAGGCGCCGAGCTCGCCGGCGAGCTGAGCGGCGATACTCTCGAGTCCAAGTTCCTGCAGCTCGAGCAGGCCGGCGGCGCTGGCGCGGACGACTCGCTAGCCGAGCTCAAGGCGAAGATGGGGCTGCTCGAGGCGCCCAAGGGCGGCGATGCCAAGCAGCTCTCTGCGGGTAAGGACGACGGCAAGGCCGACTCGTCGAAGGGCACGTCGATGCCAGAGGTGTCCGGCAGCGGCAGCAGCCTCACGGCGGAGGACCTCAAGGAGCTCGAGGACCTCGATCTCTCCGAGCTCGACAAGAAGTAACCACTAATCACGCGCGTGGCACGATCCGCTAGCCGGTAAATTCCCGCCCGGGCTCGGGGCTGGTTTACAGTGGCGGGGTGGGAGCGGTACGGCTGGAGCTGAGGCTAGACAGCCATTCTGAGTGGATCAAGATCTTCGATCCACGCGACTGGACCGTCTTCGTCCCCGCGGACGACCCGATGGACAACGGATCGACCCTGCGCATCGACCTCAGCGTCGGTGGCTGGCTGGTCACGCTGCGCGGCACGGTGGTCGGTACGCGCGACGAACCGTCCGGCATGGTCGTCGCTCTTGGCGCGACGGAGCGCGAGAAGATCAACTACCTCAACGGCTTCATTCGCGGCGGCCTGCTGAATCTGCGCGAGAAGCGCCGGCTGCCGATCCGCCTGCAAGTCACCTACGGCGCCGTCGAGGGCCCCGCGAACACGACCACGAAGGACATCAACGAAGAGGGCCTGTTCCTGTTCACGGACAGGCCACTACCGGAGACGTCGCAGGTGCACATGTTGGTCAGCGTGCCCGGCAAGGATCAGCCGTTGTCGCTCGTCGGCAAGGTCTCGCACACGATTCTCGCACAGGACGACGAGCCGCCTGGCATGGGCATCGTGTTCGACCTCGACGATACGCAGCGGGAGCTGCTCCATTCCGTGATCAAAGAGCTCGAGGATGCGCTCGAGCACAACTCGCTTCCCGATCCCGCGATCGAGTAGGGCCGTAAGTTGCCTGGATGCCTGGTGGGTGTCACCGTGAGACGTGGCCCGCAGACCACGTTCGGCACCGATAGCTCCCGTCACGTGGCGCGACGGCGTGCACCTGACCGGCTCGCCGATCTGGTGTGACGCGCGTCGTCGCCGCGACGTGTGCTTCGTGTCATCCGCCGCGCTCGGATCAGCGCGCAGCTCTCGCGCGAGCGCTGGTCACGATCAGCTGATCGCCACGCCGATCACCCTGGCGTTACTTGGCGCCGAGGCCGGTCATCTTGCAGTGCCGGTGCATCGGCCATTCACGCTTGGCACCACGCGGCTGGAGCTCATCCCATCGGGACGAGGACTTGGAGCCGCCGCCCTGCACGTCGACCTTGGTGGACGCACCGTGCTCTACGCCGGCGCGATCCGCACGGTGCACCCGACCGAGGCGGCAGAAGTCCGCGCGTGCGATGCCGTCGTCGTCGCTGCGCCGATCGGCGAACCGAGTCACAAGCTCGGCGCGGTCTCGACCGTGTCGGCACGCGTCGCCGAGTGGGTGACTGACCAGCTCGCCCATGATCGCGTGCCGGTCCTCGTCGTCGACACGGTGTTCGACGGCCTCGAAGTCGCCGGGCGGCTCGTCGATGCGGGTCAAGTCGTCGCCGCATCACGCTCGATCCGCGATGCCGCGCTACGCGTGCGCACGCATACGTCGGCGCCTGCTGTCCGCGCGCCCGGGCGCGAGCCGACGGTCGTGATCCGCGTCGACGGTGAGCGCGTGAAGCTCGCCGAGACCGTGAAGCCCGTGACCGCGCTCGTGTCGGTGCGTGCGCTCGATCTCGTGGTCGGCAAGGGGTACGAGGCGAGCTTCGCGTGGCCGTTCGTCGCCACGCGCAAGCAGCTGCTCGAGTGGATCGAGCAGTCGCGAGCGAAGGACATCTTCGTGACCGGCGCGTGCGCCGACACGATCGCACTGGTGCTCGGACCTCGCGCACGTGTCCTGGGGCCGCCCCGCCAGATGGCGCTGTTCGGATGATGGAGGTCCGCGTTGCCAACCGCCGCGACGGTGGCTGGTGGTGGCGGTTACCGATCCTCGCGGTGATCTGGCTCGTGCTCGCCGCGCCGATCGTCGCCGGCGGGGTGGCAGCGATGACGCTGCGCCGGTGGGCGCGCAATCTGCCGGCTATTCCCGATCTCGCCGACTGGAGTGCACAGGCGCCGCAGACCTCGCGCATCCTCGCCGCCGACGGGAGCTACCTCGCCGAGCTGCCGTTCGAGGATGGCAAGGCCGTCGGTCATCGCACACTCGTCACGCTCGACAACGTGCCAGCGCACCTCGTGCAAGCCGTGCTCGCCGCGGAGGACGTCCGATTCTTCTCGCATCACGGCGTGGACTACCGCGCGATGACGCGGGCCGCGTTGGCGAACTACCGGGCCGAGCGTGTCATGCAAGGCGCGTCGACGATCACGCAGCAGGTAGCGCGCAATCTCTTACCCGACGAGATCGGCAACGAACGCACCGCGCGCCGCAAGGTCCGCGAGGCCCTGCTCGCACGCTCGATCGAGCGCCGCTGGACCAAGCGAGAGATCCTCGAGGTCTACCTCGACTTCGTATTCCTCGGGCAAGGCGCGTACGGGATGGCCGCCGCCGCGCACGCGTACTTCGATCGCCCCGTCGCCGAGATCGACCTGCCGCAGGCCGCAATGCTCGCCGCGTTGATCCAATCACCGGCGCGCATAGATCCGTATCGCCATCCGCAACTCGCAAAGGACAAGCGCGACGAAGTGCTCGCTCGCATGGCCCGCGCAAACCTGATCGACGAAGCGACGCGCGCGCACGCCGTCGCGACACCAATCACCGTGCGGCGTCCACGCGCGGTCTATGGCACGCGCATCGGCTGGTACACCGAGGCGGTGCGCAAGCTCGTCGAGGGCGCGTTCCCGCGCGACTTACAGCGCGGTGGACTCACGATCGAGACTGCCGCACTGCCAGCGCTCGGTACGCGACTCGAGGCCGATGCGGCGGCGCACGCGCTCGCGTGGGCCGCCAACAAACAGACACCGCAGGTTGCCGCGATTGTCTGGGATCACCGCACCGGCTACGTCGAAGCGCTCGTCGGGGGTCGCGATTGGAGCGCCGATGCCAAGCCCGGCGCGCGCGGCGATCAGTTCGACCGCATGTTGCAGAGCTGTCGCCAGCCGGGCTCGGCGTGGAAGCCGTTCGTGTATGGGGCTGCTCTCGAGTCAGGTGCGATCACACCTGGTACTGCGCTGCGCGACGCACCGATCTCCGAGTACGACGAGGTGACGAACACGACGTGGAAGCCAAAGTCCGGCAATCGATTCCGCGGCATCGTGCTCGCGCAGGACGCGTTCGCATCATCGCTGAATGCGCCCGCGATCGACGTGTTCGATCGCGTCGGTGTCGACGGTGTGATCGGGCTCGCGCGTAGGCTTGGCATCACGACACCGCTCGCGGAAGTCCGGCCGATGGCACTCGGAGCCTCGTGCGTGAAGCCGATCGAGCTCGTGCGCGCGTACGCGGTGATTGCACGGCGAGGCTGGTCCGTCGCGCCACGGCTCTCGGTCCGCGTCCGGCGCGGCGATCGCGTGCTGTTCGATGCAACGGTGCCCGAGGATCCGTGGCTGCATCCCGCGCAGCGGCTCGATCGCATCGCCGCGACGGCCGGCCTCGATCCGGCCGAGCGCAACGGTCTCGACAGCGCGCGGCTTCTACAAGAGCCGGTCGCGTTCCAGCTCACCGACATGATGGGCGACGTCGTCGCGCACGGGACCGCCACCGCCGCGCGCGCGCTCGGCCGCGATGCCGCGGGCAAGACCGGCACGACGAACGACAACACAGATGCATGGTTCGTCGGCTTCACCGGCCGCGCTCTCGCGGCGGTGTGGATCGGCTTTGACGATCCGACCAAGAAGCTTGGCCACGAAGGTGATGGTGCGCACGCCGCGCTGCCTCTGTGGCTCAAGGCGATGCGCGCGACCGAAGGTAATCGCCCCGGTGTCGCTCTGCCGGGCACGCCACCACCGGACATGGAGCACGTGTCGATCGATCGTGAGAGCGGCCTCCTCGCCGCGCCGGGCGCGCCCGGTGCAGCGATCTGGTTTCGCAAGGGCTCAGCGCCCACGGAAACAGCAGGGGCGGCTGGGACTTCGCCTACGGACTTTGGCAGAACGTCCCGGGAGTTCTGAATCATCGCGCGCCGGGATTCGTCCGGCAGCTCGACCTTCGACTGGAGCCAGATTGGCGACCCCGACATCGATAAGATGCTCGGAGGCAGCTTCAAAGTGGTGCTGAATGCCCCGGCTGCAGCCGGGTTCGCCTCGAAAGGCGCAGAAGCCGTGCTCCAGCTGACCTTTACGTTCAGCGCGTTCGAGTGACGCCCGGCCCCGCTTCGGGGCGAGAGTGCTATGCTGCATCCGATGTTCGGCATCGGCGGCAGTGAGATCCTGGTGATCTTGGTCGTCGCGCTCCTGTTCCTGGGGCCCGACAAGCTGCCCGATGCTGCCAGAACGATCAGCAAAGGCATTCGCGATCTGAAGAAGCAGTCGCGCCTGCTGCAAAATCAGATCGAGGGCGACGAGCACATCGGCGGCGCGATCCGCGATCTCAAGAGCGCACTGCGCGGTGACGAGATCCCGGTACGCCCCGTGCGGCGCGAGCCGCCGAAGCTCGTAGAGCCGACTGCTACGTCCGGCGGTCACGACGAGCCTCGCGACGATGGCGAGCACAGCGGTGGTGAGGCGACCGCCGCAGGCCCCGATACCAGCGCGGCGGCTCCCGACGCGACCGCTGGCGAGGCGCCACCTGCCCTGACGCTACCGATGAGCGCGGGCGAGCCCGATCCGGACGGCGAGCCGAGCCCCACCGCTGACGAGCTCGCTCACCTGATCAAGCCCGCTGCTGGTACCGTCGCCAAGACCAATGGCTGAACCAGCCAAGCGCGAGGAGGTCGACGAGCCAGCCGAGCTCGAGGGCGGCCGTATGCCGTTTCTCTCGCACCTCGTCGAGCTGCGCGACCGGGTGCGCAATGCGGCGATCGCGTTCGTGATCGCGTTCCTCGCGTGCTGGTATTTCGCGAAGCCAATCTTCACGTGGTTGTGCGTGCCGCTGTTCAACATCTGGTACCAGCACTGCGACGTACTGGAAGGCCCGGGCTGCCTCGGTCAGGGGCTGGTCAAGGCAGGCACGAGCTGGGGCACGCCGAAGCTGATCTATACGGGGCTGACCCAGCCGTTCTGGGTCGACATGTCGGTCGCCATCTGGGCAGGCATCTTCGTCTCATCACCGCTGATCTTTCATCAGCTGTGGAAGTTCATCGCGCCCGGCATGTACAAGCGCGAGCGCAGGATCGGAGTGACGTTCGCCGTGATGTCGGCGATCTTCTTCATCTCCGGCGCGCTGTTCTGCTTCTACATCGCACTGCCGAGGCTGTTTAACTTCCTGCTCTCGTACAACTCGCGAGATCTGTTGTCGCTGCCGAACATCCAGGATTATCTGGATCTCACGCGCGACTCGATGCTGGCGTTCGGCGCCATCTTCGAGCTCCCGCTGTTGATCTACTTCCTCGCGATGATCGGGCTCGTCACCCACCGCTCGCTCTGGAAGTTCAGCCGGTGGTTCATCGTCCTGTCGTTCGTCATCGGTGCGATCTTGACGCCCGGTCCCGACATCGTGTCGCAGTTCATGATGGCGGCGCCGATGATCGCGCTCTACAACATCTCGATCCTGCTCGCCTGGCGCGTCACGATCAAGCGCGAGAAGAAGGCGGCCGCCGAAGCCGCGAAGTCCGAGTAAGCGCTAGCGGCCGTCGCAGAGATGCTGCCGCGACTACGCGTCCCAGGGAATCTTCTTGAACCAGCCGAATGCAATGCCGCCGCCTGCGAGCGCCCAGATCGCGAAGCCGATGATCGCGGCGTTGCGGTGCTCGGCTTCCTTGCGGTCGAGCTGATCCGCGCGCATGCGGTCGAGGTTCGCGTAGACCTCGGGCGTATCCGCCTGCTGCTGCGCGGCGATGATCTTGCGATCGATCGTCTCGTTCGACGACTCCTCCTTCATCTTCGCGATGAAGTGCGCCGGAATAAAGCCGAGCAGCACGGCGAGCAGCACACCGGCAGCAAACCGCACGCGCTCGTTAGCGAGCGGTCCGAGCTTGCTCGGCACCGACAGCACGGACTCGTTCGGCACGATCGGCAAGGGTTGCGACTTTCGAATCGCGGGCGTGGTCGGGATCTTCTGCGACGACGGACGCGCTCCCGCACCCTCGGCGGGCACCTGCTCCGTCGGCGGTGGCGTGCTCGCACGCTTGCGCGCCGAGAACGCGTCCTCGTCGGCAGCGATCGTGACCTTTTCTTCTTCGCCCTGCATGTCCGGCGGCGCGAACATGTCGAGCGGCTCGTCCTTGGCCTTTGGCGCCGCGCCCGGGGTGGCACCGCTGGCCTTCGCCTTCGCCTTCGCCTTATCGGGTGCAGGACCGATGCTCGCTGGCAGCCCACCGGCGCTTGGCGGCGGACCGATCGAACCACCGGATTCGCTGTTGTCCTCGACGCCATCGAGCGACGCGAGCGAGAACGCTGCATCACCACTGCCGAGTGCACCGAGATCCGCGGCCGGCATCTCGCCAGAGAACGCAGCGGACAAGCCGCTTTGAAACTGCCCGCCCATCGGCGGTGGAGTCGTCGTCGATGCACCCATCGGCGGTGGACTCGTTGTCGATGAGCCCATCGGTGGTGGCGTCAATACGCGCGCGGGACCCGCAGCGGCAAGTCCCGAGGTCGGCGGCGGCGTCGATGCGCGCGCAGCACCCGCAGCGGCAAGTCCCGAGATCGGCGGTGGCGTCGATGCGCGTGCCGGGCCGGCCGCGTCGAGACCGGTCGCCGGTGGCGTGGTCGGGCGGGCACCCGCCGACGGCGGCGAAGCACCTGCGGCGCCGAGACCCGTTGGTGGCGTGGTCTGACGGACGACGGGATTGCCCGCGGGCGGCGTGTCCGGACGCACGGCAGGAAACGGCAGTGGAGTCGTGCGCTGCGAGTTCTCGGCGGTCGCTTCTTCGATCGTTACCTGCGCGCCGAGGCGCTGGAGGTCACGTGAATACGTGTCGGCGGTCTCGCGATCGGTGTTGCCCTTCACGCGAAACCGGCCCTTGCGCAGGCGCAGCAGGAGGTCGGCGGCACCGAGGCCGTAGTGGGACGCGATCGCGTCCGCGAGTGTCTCGAGCCCGGCGAGCGAGTCGTTCGTCGCACCGTCGACGAACACGTGAAAGACGGCCATGTAGGTCTATCATCGCATTCTCACGGCACTTCCGGGAGAGATCTCCCCCACCCTCGTAAAGTTGCGCGAGGCGATCCACGGCCGCAGGCTGAAACCATGCTCCTCGGCAAACAGCGCCCCAAGATCTCGTTTACGGCCCGCCGTATGCGCCTCGGAGTCGCCCACCACGGTGCGCCGTCGGCGTGGACCGCCCCCGCCAAGGATGCGACGCCCCAGCCCACGCATCCGTCGAAGAAGCAGCGCCGCTAACACGAGCGAACCGCGCGCGGTCGGGACCGCGGTGGATAGGGGACGCGCGAGGCGCGACTCAGGGAACGTCGTCTTCGGCGGGCGGCACTCGACTCTGAGCCTCGTTGAAGCCGTCGCGTGCACGAACATTCTCGGGGTCGAGCTGCAATGCCTTCTTGAACTGCTCGGCAGCAACCGCGTTGTTGCCGGTGCCGAGATAGGCCTCGCCGAGCAGCGTGAACACGTGCGAGCTCCTCGGCGCGAGCCGTGTCGCCTTCTTGAGGTGCGCGATCGCATCGCCGAACAAGCCCTGGCGCAGCGCGATCTCACCCATACCGATGATCGCGGGGATGTTCTTCGCATCGAGCTCGAGCGCCTTCTTGAAGCTCGACGCTGCGCCGGCCATATCTCCGGATGCGAGCTGGGTCTTTCCCAGGTTCGCGAAGAACTCGGCTTTCTTATCGGGCGCGGCCGTGTCGGGTGGAGGCGTATCACCACCACCGCCGTACGGATCGACGGGCCCGTCGGTACCGCTGACACCGTTGTTCGTGGTGGTCGGCGTGGTCGTCGGCGGCGTCGTCACCGGCGGAGTTGTCGTGGGCGGCGTGGTCGTCGTATTGCTCCCACCGTTGCCGAACCAGTCGGCCCCACCGCCACCCTGACCAGGGCGGCGCGCTGCGGTGTCGTCGGGATTCGCGTTCGTGTGTGTGGTGCCGCCGCCGCTCGGGCGGCGTGGCGTCGACGTCGCGCTCCCCCCGTTCTTGGCCGGTGTGACGACGGGCGGCGGTGTTGTAACGACCGCAGGCTTCACCGCACCGCTACCGTCGGGCGTGATGATCTGGCTCGGCGGAACGTCGACGGGCGGCGGCGTCGGTGCCGTCGCGACGGGGTCTGCGCGTTTGGCGGCCGGTTTGTCGCCACGCGTCAGCGCGATTGCGATGCCACCGACGAGCGCAAGGCCGCCGAGCACGGCGACGACGAGCGGCCAGCGCCGGCGCGGCGGCGGTGCTTCGTCATAAAGCGAGAGGTCGGTGCGGCTCGGCGAGATCGTCTTGCGCGCGAGAACACTCTCGGCGTCGTCCGAGGCGCGATCACCATCGTCGAACCACGCGGAGCTATCACCGGGGCCCAGCTGCGACGAGCTGCGCTTGTTGCGACCACTCGCACCAACACTGGGCGCGGACACGACCGGCGGCAGCGGCGCCGCGGCCGGCGCAGCAACAGCGACAGGCGCGACGACGGGCGCAGCAGCAACGACGGACGGCGGCTCGAAGACCGGCGTCTGAATGCTCGGCGCTGGTGCGGTCGCGGCGAACGCCGCAGCGGGCGGTGGCATCGCCGGCGGTCCGTTGACGCCGCTGTAGCCATGCGCTGTCTGCGATGACAGCGGCGCCGACGGTAGCGGGGCGGTCTGCGGGGCGCTCTGCGCCGACGACGAATAGCCAAGGACGGTCGCCGATCCCGGCATCGCGATCGGACCGCTCGGCGGTGCGACATAGACCGGTGCACTCGGCATCACCGGCGCGGGCGCGACGGGACGTGGCTCGATCTGTCCAGCGACCGGCGGCTGCACTGCGGGAACGCCGAGCTGCGGCGTGCCGGTGCGACGGCGCGGTTCGTCGCTCTGACCGAGATGGAGCGGGTCGGATTCACTCCGACCCGCGGGATCGACGGGGGCCGACAAGCCCATCTTCTGCATCACGCGCGAGACGGACGGCGGAGGAATGCTCTCGCGACGGCGAGCGACCTCGTCGTCCATGATCTGCCCGGTCTCGAGTCCGAGGCGCAGCGCCTCGACCATGCGGGTCGTCGTGGCGAATCGGTTCTCTGGATCCTTCGCGAGCATCTTCGCGACTGATGCCTCGACCCACAGCGGCACACCGGGACGACGCGTCGGTAGCGGTTCCGGGATCGCGGTCACCTGCTTGCTGAGAATGTCGAACACGCGAGTGCCGGTGAACGGCGGCTGGCCGGTCAGCATCTCGTACGCCACACAGCCAAGCTGATAGATATCCGCGCGCCGATCGATGCGATCACCACGCGCCTGCTCGGGCGACATGTAGCGCGGATCTCCGAACGTCATGCCGAGACTCGTCGATGCGGCCTGCGCGTCAGTCTCGACGAGCTTTGCGAGGCCGAAGTCGAGCAGCTTGACGAAGTTCGCCTTGCCGCGCCGCACGGCGAGGTACACGTTGCGCGGGCGCAGATCGCGATGGACGTAGCCGATCGCGTGCGCCTCCATCAGCGCCTCGCCAACCTGGATCAGGATGTCGGCAGTCTTCTCGACCGACAGCGTCTTCTCGCGTGCGAGCACGTGATCGAGCGTCTCGCCCTCGAGCAGCTCCATCGCGAGATAGAGCCGGCCATCGTTGGTGCGACCGAAGTCGTGGATCTCGACGATGTGCTCGTTGTCGATCTCGGCGACCGTCGTGGCCTCGCGGCGGAAGCGCTCGACGGCGAGATCATCACGCGACAGCTCGTTGTGCAGAACCTTGATCGCGACCTTGCGGCGCAGCGTCACGTGCTCCGCGCGATAGATCGTTCCCGAGCCACCGTGGCCAAGGAGCTCGAGGATCTGAAACCGCTCTCCGAGAACCTTCCCGATCAAGGGGTCCGACGCCGCAGGGACGTCGCGCGCCTTGGGCGTGCCGCACTGCGGACAGAACAACGCCGAGTCAGCGTAGGTCTGCTTGCATCCACCGCAGGTAGTCATCGGAGCCGAGGTCATGTCTTGACGGGGCATAGGTCGCCTACTGCACGACCAGCAATAATGATACCGCAGCGACGAGCGGAAGCCCGTGGCAATTCCAGGCGAACCCTCGGGAATCCGAGGGCTTGCCGTCAACGTTTCCACACCCGTCAACGGTAGTTCACAGCAGGCGTGCCATCCGCGACCGATCGCGGAACGACCGACGCAAGAGCAGCACGCTTTACGGCTTGGGGTCGGGAGTGAGCGAGCCCTTGAGGGCCGCTGCCAGCTCGGCTTCGGTCACGATCCCCTTGGTCACCAGCAGCTGGCAAAGCGCGCCGAACCGCAGCTCGAGGTCGGGCCCCAACGGAATCAGCGCCGACAGGGGGATCTGCGCCGTGACGCTGACTTCCTCGCTGGAACCGTCGATCGGCTGCGGGGTGCGATGCGGTCGGGACAGGCTGTCCTGGTAGGGGCGCGGCCGCCCGGTGACGGCGGTCGAGAACTGCTTGTAGCCCTTTTCGACCAGCTCTTCGATCGCCGACAGCGGGAGCGCCGTGACCTCGATCTCGCAGTTCGCGATGACCTCGAGCTCGAGGATCGCCGACGTATCGGTCGGATCCGCCATCGCGACACGCAGCACGCGGGTCTTGCCGCCATCGATGTTGACGGCGATCGG